>JBGSWT010000553.1:0-6066 GCA_041751815.1 Pseudonocardiaceae bacterium | reverse complement strand
GCCGCGTCGGCGGTCATCGTGGCAGTCAGCCCGGGAGCCGCGGCGCGCAGCGTGCTTGCCACGGTGCCGGCCAATCGGACCGCCGCACCGCGACCGGAATGGGGGTTGACGATCAGCGTGGCGCGCACGGGGATGGATGCTACGGCCCACGTGCTGACCAGGCACGAAGCCCTGTACCAGCGAAGGCCGAGTCCCACACCCAGAGACTGATCCTGGTCCGTGCCTGCACGCTGGTTCTGCTGCGGCGCCGGATGTGCGCAGCCACACATTGAGCCTTATGCAAAGTGGCGTGAACGAATGCGCCTGACCGCGGTGCGCTCACCACGCGGGCGCTGAACGGGTCGCCGCCGTCGCTCAATAGCCCTGGAGCTGTATCGAAGCACCCTAAATACCGATTTTCTGGACAAATTTGTCCGCCGCCTGTGGTGAAATTTGTGTGATACCACGAAGAATTTTCGAGCCCAGTGGCATTATCTCTACCGGGTAGAGCGTAATCGCGTCAACGATCCATTGGGCGGCCTGTTCAGCGGTTAACGCGGGATAGTCGTCATACTTTGTCGTCGGCGCAGCCATCGGCGTACGGACTAATGGAAAGTGTACTGTGGAGACCCGCACGTTTCGCTTGCCCAGTTCGGCATTGATACTCCTACCAAACGATGTGATAGCCGACTTTGATGCGTGATAAGCGGCGAATCGAGGCATAGTCCCTCCTGGAACGCCCCAGGTCCCCACATTGACAACACGACCACCACCGCCACCACGCTCCAACATCCCGGGCAAAAATGCAAGAGTCAGCTGCACCGCCGCCAGATAGTTCAAATTGACGGTGCGCTCGTAGTCATGGAGCCGATCGACGGAATCGGTAATCCACCGGCGGATTGACAGCGCCGCATTGTTAACAAGGACATCGACGCAGCCCTGCTCGCTGATAATCGCTTCGATCAGACGCTGAGTCGCTTGGCGGTCGGCAAGATCACATGGGTAAGCTGCGCCCTCAATATTAACCCCATTATTGGCTACGACATCGGCCAGTTTGTCCTCGCGTCGAGCCACAGCAATCACGTATGCACCGAGTTCGGCCAGCCGCAATGCGGTCGCACGCCCGATCCCTGATGACGCACCCGTGACGAGTACTTTTTTTCCCGCAATGTCGAACCTGGGTCGCATCCCTGCTTTCTGCGCCAAGTAGAGAATCGGTTCCGCACGACTCATGGCGGCCCTTATCAACGCAGTCTCGAGCCTATTCACTAGCGCGGAATCCTCCAATATTATGTTTTGCGACACAATTGATGCGACAAGCTCGCAGTTTCAATAGTATATCAATCCGCCAGGATCGTCGCCGCCGCCTCCTCGCCGGAACGGCAGCAAGATTCGAGAGACACCCCCTTCAAGTAATCTCCAGCGAGTTCCAGACCGCGAACAGACTCCACCTGCCCGCGAATGGACCCCAACAGTCTCAGATAGTCGGGGGCATATGCGCAATATGCGGTCTTCCAATGACGGTAAACTCCGTGCACCTGAGCCGGAACGCTGATGTCAAGGTAGTTCTCCAGTTTTCGCTCGGTTGCACAAATCAATTCTTGAACGTATTGCTCGCCTGGGTCATCTAATCGCCCCGGTTTCCCGCTAAACGTGTAACGGACAATATTTCGGTCATTGATACCGTATGCACCGGCATTACTACATGGACCGTCGTCCATGGCAATCGCTCTTACTTCGTGGGAGAATACGGCGCCATCATACTCGATCACTCCGACTGTTGAGGGATAGTACTTGACTTGCCGCAAGCGGCCGCTCAGGCCAGGGGTGGAGTTCGCGAGTATCTCCGCAGCGGCATCAGCCGGCATCGCTAAGATCACACCGTCGTAACCCAGTTCGGTCAACTCATCTCGAGACTCATCATGGATGAACACGCCTTGGCACCTCTTGCCTGCCATAGAAAGACCGGCGACCCGCGTCCCAGTCTTTACCGGAATCATCCGTGAGATCTCTTTTAACGCAGGCTGAATTCCATTTTCTAGTTGATCATATGTGTCCATCACCATAGCAAGGTTTGTCCCAAAATTGCTCAGATAGAATTCGCTGGGTTCGGCTCCGTTCATTCTCACGGTCATGGGACGAAGCATATTCGACGTGATCTTTCGTCCGAAGAACCCCGACAGTACCTCATCGCCGTACCGTGAATGCAGACTCGACGACAATTTCGAGCCCAGGAACCTTGCGGATTCATCCTTGCGAACCTGACCGGCTATTCGAGCCACTCTCAACAGATCTCCGGGAGTTCCCATCTGAAAAATACTTTTTAAACTACGCAATCTCTTCGAACTGTCAAGCGTGTAGACCTGACCATCGATCACGCGAGATGAATTGATTCCAAATTCTTCATAGTCGGCGATTCCCAGCCGTCCCAGAAACGCCCTCAGGGAGGAGTACTTGCGTCCGATATTCTTGCCGCCGAGCATCACCGACCTATCACCCAGGGTGTCGATGCCGAATCGTCCGCCCAGCGTGGAATCCCGCTCAAGGAGCTCGACCCCGGTTCCTGCATTGTGTAGCCTCACGGCAGCGGTTAGGCCAGAAATTCCCGAACCGATGACTGCTACTTTCTTGGTGCCCACATCGACGCTCCCAGATTCTTTTCGAAGGTACTGTCGCGAACCATGGGATTCATTCACAAGCCCAGAGAATATTTGCTCTGCCCAAGGTCACCGACCCCTGGACGACTTCCAGCGCAATGTCAACTTCCGTGTCCTGCTGGGAGCCGTTCGTCGCAGTGACCCGACAATAAATTGGGGCTTCTAATTCCGCAAAGTCGGTGAAATCCATTCTGAACCGCGAGATCTCCCAGTCGGCGAATCTTCTCCGCTTCTGCGTTGGCGCACCCTGAGTGAAGTGTCGAAAAGACGCCTGCCGACAAATCTCCGCGAGTACAGCTGCCGAGACATGGTCGACTTCGTGATCAAAAAGTCCTGGATGATCCGGGTTGATCTTTGCGGGATAAATTCGCCCTTCGGGATCGAAACTGTCATTGATGACCACGTTTCTGCGGTCATATCGACCAAGCGAACTCGGCGCCAGCTCTTCGATATCAAAACTGCCGAAAGGGTCGGATAGGTTCTTGCTATTCTTATTGATCTCCCGCATGAGGACATAAATGCTTCTGGGTACACCTTTCAATTCCGCCTGTACGCGGGCGGCTACTTTACCGCCGAAGCCGACCGTGTACATGAGGGCTGCTTCCAGAAGCGCGTCCTTCTTGACCACTTTTCGGAGGACCTGAACCGAAACGGAAATGTTTGCGGGTTGCCTGCCGACGATGAGGAGCTCCCTCGCGGAGACTCTGATATCCACTTTATCCGCCAGTAGCAGCCAACCCATAGGCACGCTGAAGTATTGATGAGCCATGACAATAGCGGTCTGACGACAAACTTCGGCGATCAGGAGCGGGTCGTACGAATTTCTTGCCCGATCGGAGTACAAGGTGTGCTGGCGAGGCAATTGAGCGCCCACTCGAAATGAATCAGTGCCGACATGTCTGGCGTCCGTGATGAAAACCTCATGGATCGATGACTTGTGTACGAGACGTCGGTCGATCGTTTGATCGTAATTGAGGGATTGATTACCTTGCGACGAGATTGCATGCTCCGTTCGAGCGTTCAAGACCCCTCCTCGCTCAACTGGGATGCGTTCCAGGACCGCCGCCGGCAACGTGCCGCAGACGAGGGAGGACACGACGGGCCAGATCGTTGATGCCGGTGGCACTCGCGACCTCCAGCGGGGGGATTTCGCAGCCAAGCCGGTTGCGGATAGCCACGACGAGTTCGGCGGCCATGAGCGAGTCCAGCCCGAGCTGGTCCAGCCGATGGGTGCGATCGAGCCGCTCCGGGGTGGTCAGCAGGACCCCCGCCACGGCTTCCGCCACGGCCTCGGCCACCAGGGTGAAAGCATCATCGTCTGAGGCGGTATCCAGTTGCTGGCGCAGATCACGCAGCCCGGAGTCGGTCTGCCGATTATCGGTGCTCATGACGGCGGCGAATCGCGGCACAGCGAGACCGGGCAGCACCTGCGCCATTCGGTGCCAGTCGAAACGTCCGACTGCGGAGATCATCGTCTGCTCGGTCAGCAGTTCGTCGAACTCGCTGCGGACCTCATCCGGGGTGACGGGGTGAGTTCCCAGATGGGCAAGGGTGTCGTTGAGTTGATTGCGGGCGACATATCCGATGTCGCTGATCATGCCCCAGCCGATGGCCATGGCCGGGCGGCCCGAATGGCGCCGAGCGCGGGTGAGCGCCTCAAGAAACAAGTTGCCCGCCGCGTAACTGCCCTGCCGGAACATACCGATCACCGTGGTGATCGAGGAATAGAAGACCATGAAGTCCAGGTCCTGGTCTGCGGTAAGGTTGTCCAGGGCCAGGCCGCCCTGCATTTTCGGGGCCAGTGCCGTGCGGATACGTTCTGCAGTGAGCTCGGTGAGGAGATCGTCGTCAAGCACCATGGCGCAGTGGACGATCCCGCGGAGCGGATGCCCGCCGGCCTGTATCACGTCCAACACCTCGCGTAGCGCGGCGGTGTCGGTGACGTCGACAGCGTATCCGTGGGCCTGCACCCCCAGCTGATCCAGTTCGGCGAGCAGGCCCGCCGCTTCGGGAGTATCGGTGCCGCGGCGGCCGAGCAGGGCCAGGTGGCGCGCACCCCGAGCGGCCAGCTGTCGTGCGGTGACTGCGCCGAGCCCGGTCAAACCACCGGTGATGAGATAGGTGGCCTCGGGATTCAGCGTTACCGGGGGGTGTGGCCGGTGCACGACGGGGGGCTGCTCGAAGTCAATGATCACCTTGCCAATATGGCGTGAGTGCTGCAGGGCTGCGATCGCATCGTGCACCCGGGATGCGGGATAGACCTGGTGCGGCAGCGGCCAGTAGTCCATGGTGCTAATGCGTGTGGTCATTTCACTGAGCTGAGGTCCGGCCACCGTGGGATCGTGGAACAATCGTGAGGCATCGACGGCGAACACTGCGATATTGTTATCCAGGAAACGCATCGGAAGCTGGCTGTTGTTGAGGATGTCACGTTTCCCCAGTTCGATGAACCGTCCTCCGGGGCGCAGCACTTCCAGACTGCGGACCAGGGCCTCGCCGGCCAGTGAGTTGAGCACCACGTCCACCCCGTGACCGCCGGTCAAGCGGCGCACGTCTTCGGTAAAGTCAAGACTGCGAGAATCCAAGACGTGCTGCACGCCCAACAGGCGCAACAGGTCCCTTTTGGCCTGAGTTCCGGCGGTGGCAATCACATTCGCACCGCACACCTTGGCTAGCTGGAGCGCGGAAAGGCCAATTCCCCCGGTGGCGCCGTGAATCAGGATGGTTTCGCCCGGCGCCAACCGGGCGTGGTAATTCAAGCTGTAGCCGTTGGTGACGAACACCACGGGCAGCGTGGCACCCTCGGTGAAAGTCATGTCAGCGGGCAGGTGCGCCACCGTGACCGCATTGGTGACCGCGTGCGAGGCCAACCCTCCTAAGACCAGTGCGCACACCCGGTCGCCGCGGGCGAAGTCGCGGACCTGGGAGCCGACAGCTGCGACGATGCCAGCGCACTCGATGCCGAGCCGGTGCCCCGTGGGGGTGCTGGTTCCGGGCTGTGGAGGTACCATTCCCGCGCTTACCAGTACGTCGCGGTAGTTCAGACCGGCCGCGCGAATCTCGATGAGTACATCATCCGGACCAAGATCTCGGGGCGGCCCCGGTGTCCATACCAGCTCGGGACTCAGTCCTGGGGTGCGTACTTCCAGCTGGTAAGGGCCGTCCGCCTGGTCATCAGAAGGATTCGGATCCGGACGGCGGCGCACAACACGAGGGATGAATCGGCCGGAGCGGGTGAGAGCCACCTCGTCGTCACCGGTCGGCGCGAGTAGTTCCAGCACCAGCCGAGTGGCATCGGCCGCGGGATCCGTCCCTCGATCCAGGCTGATCCGTCGCACCGTCAGCTGGGCGTTCTCATTGGCCAGGCAGCGGGCCGCCCCCCAGACCGCGGCGTCACCGGAATGGGTCGGGGCCTCGGGCGCGGGCAGCG
>JBGSWT010000552.1:0-3540 GCA_041751815.1 Pseudonocardiaceae bacterium | reverse complement strand
GTGATCGCATGCAGGTCGACCACGCAGTAGAACGCTTCATGGTCGGCCTGCAGGGCCACCCACTGCCGGATCGCACCCAGGTAGTTGCCGAGATGGAACGAGTCCGCAGTGGGCTGGATCCCGGAGAGCACCCGGGGGCGCTCGTCAGTGACACGGTCGGTGACAGGAGACGACATACCGCGATTGTTGCAGCCGCAGCGCCAGGTCTTCATCCGGATTCAACTGGTACCGATCAGCTGCGGTCAGCTGCAGTCGCTGCCCGGCATCGGCTCCAGGTACAGCTGCGCGGCCCAGCGGTCGGGCGCCAGCTGGCGGTAGCCGTTGCGAGTCGCCAGGTCCGCGGAGACCACCGCATCTGCGCCCAGCCTCTCCACCACGGGATCCCTGCTGTCCGGACCCGACCGCACGTTGAGGCTGTCCGCGGTGACCCTCATCGTGCACGGCCCCGAAGCGCCACCCGCACCATTGCCCCCGTAGGTCAGCACGATCACACCTATAATGACGGTCGCTCCCAGAACCAACCGCCATCGCTTCAGAAGCTTCCCAGCCACCGGTCCACTCCCCGCCGTCCGTCCAGTGATCCGTCAGTGCATGGCTTGGCGCAACCTCCGGTCGAGCTCGCCGAGGAAGGCCTCGGTGGTCAGGAACGGGCTCTCCGGGCCAATCAGCAGCGCCAGGTCCTTGGTCATCTTGCCGCTCTCAACAGTGTTGATGCAGACCTGTTCCAAGGTCTCAGCGAAACGGGTGACTTCCGGGTCGCGTCCAGCGTGCCGCGGTGACGAAGACCCCCGGTCCACGCGAAGATCGACGCGATCGGGTTGGTCGACGTCGGCTTGCCCTGCTGATGCTGGCGGAAATGCCGGGTGACGGTGCCGTGCGCGGCCTCCGCCTCGACGATGCGGCCGTCCGGCGTCATCAGCACGCTGGTCATCAAGCCCAGCGAGCCGAAGCCCTGGGCAACGGTGTCGGACTGCACGTCGCCGTCATAGTTCTTGCACGCCCAGACATAGCCACCGGACCACTTCAGCGCGGCGGCCACCATGTCGTCGATCAACCGGTGCTCGTAGGTGATGCCGTTAGCCTCGAAGTCAGCTTTGAACTCTGATTCGTAGATCTCGGCGAACACATCTTTGAACATGCCGTCATACGCCTTGAGGATCGTGTTCTTGGTCGACAGGTAGACCGGATACTGACGAGCCAGGCCGTAGCGCAGCGACGCCCGGGCGAAATCCTCGATGGATTTGCGGTAGTTGTACATCCCGAGCGCCACACCGCCACCCTCGCCGAACTTGGCCACCTCGATCTGCAGCGGCGCGCCGCCGTCGTCCGGGGTGTAGGTGATGGTCACGGTGCCCGGCCCCGGGACGGTGAAGTCGCTGGCCTTGTACTGATCACCGTGCGCGTGGCGGCCGATGATGATCGGCTCGGTCCAGTGCGGCACGAGGCGCGGAACGTTGGAACAGACGATCGGCTCTCGGAAGATCACGCCACCGAGAATGTTGCGGATCGTGCCATTGGGCGAGCGCCACATCTTCTTCAGGCCGAATTCCTCGACCCGCGCCTCATCGGGCGTGATGGTGGCACATTTGACACCTACGCCATGCCGGGCAATCGCGTGTGCGGCATCGACGGTGACCTGGTCATCGGTGGCGTCACGACGCTCGATACCGAGGTCGTAGTACTCGAGGTTGATGTCGAGATAGGGCAGGACCAGCTGGTTACGGATGAAACCCCAGATGACCCGGGTCATCTCATCACCATCGAGCTCAACGACGGTCCCTGTCACTTTGATCTTGCCCACCGGTCGGGCACTCCTCTCGACTCACGCCTGCACACTCCAGCTGTATTGCTAACGTAGTCCAGCGTGCTCGCTTGCTACCTGCGGCTGATCCACGCCGGTTTCCGGCGGTACTCGAGCTACCGGCAGGCTGTGGTCGCGGGGCTGGCCGCCAACATCGTCTTCGGCTTCATGCGGTGCGCGGTGCTGCTCACCGTGTTCGCCGGCAGCGCCCAGGTCGCCGGCTACGACCCGTCCCGCACGGTCACCTTCGTCTGGATCGGCCAGGGGCTGCTCGCGGTGGTGCTGCTCTGGCCTAACTCCGACTTCGGGGAGCGGGTGCGCAGCGGCGACGTCGCCGTCGACTTGCTCCGTCCGGTCGACCTGCAGGCTGCGTTGCTGGCCGAGGACCTTGGCCGGGCTGGTTTCGCGCTGCTGACCCGGTTCACCGTGCCGCTGCTGGTCGGGTTGGCCTTCTTCGACTTGACCCTGCCCGGTTCGGCGCTGCGCTGGACGGCATTCGGTTTCAGCGTGTTGCTCGCCACCCTGGTCAGCTTCGCGATCCGGTTCCTGCTCAACCTGGTGGCCTTCTGGCTGTTGGACTGGCGCGGGCTGCTTGCGCTGTACGCCGTGATCGGCGGCATGCTGTCCGGGTTGGTGATCCCGATCGCGTTCTTCCCGGATTGGGCCAGGGTGGCGATCTGGGCGACGCCGTTCCCGGCGATCCTGCAGGCGCCGATCGACATCGCCATCGGTAGGGGCGCGGCGCTGCCGCTGCTGGCCCACCAGCTGGCCTGGATGGTTGCTCTGCTCGCGGCCGGCCGCCTGGTGCTGGCCAGGGCGGTACGGACGCTGGTGATCCAGGGTGGCTGAGCGCCTCGCGATCTACCGCAGCCTGGTGGCCGCATCGGTACGCAGCCAGCTGGCTTACCCGGCCTCGTTCGCGTTGCAGTGCGCCGCGCAGGCACTGGTGCAGTTCCAGGACATGGTGATCATCCTGGTGCTGTTCGCCCGGATCAGTGAGATGGGTGGGTTCACCCGGCAGGAGGTACTGCTGATCTTCAGCCTGGCCGGTATCTCCTTCGGGTTGGCCGACATGCTGGTCGGTTCGCTGGACAAGGTGGGTCAGCTGGTTCGCACCGGGACGCTGGACGCACTGCTGCTACGCCCGCTGCCCGTCCTGACCCAGGTCTGCGTTTCCGACTTCGCGCTGCGCCGGCTCGGCAAAACCGCTACCGCGCTCGCCGTGCTCAGCTACGTGCTGACCACCTCGGACATCTCCTGGACGCCACTGCGGGTGGCGGTGTTGCTGATCACCCCGCTGACCGGACTGGTCCTGCTCGGCGCGATCTGGGTTGCGGCCAGCGCTACCACGTTCTGGCTGGTGGAAGGCTCCGAACTGCCCAACGCGGTGACCTACGGCTCAGGGATGTTCACCTCCTACCCGGTGTCGATCTTCTCCGGGTGGCTGCTGCGGTTGATGGCGTTCGTGGTGCCCGGCGCGTTCGTCGCCTACTACCCGGCGCTGGCGATCCTCGGCAAGCCGGACCCGCTCGGGCTGTCCCCGGTGTTGTCATACAGCGCGCCAGTGGTGGCGGTGCTCGCGGCCGGCGTGGCCGCCGTGATCTGGCGGGCCGGCGTGCGCCACTACGTGGGCACTGGATCATGAGTGCGCTGATCGAGCTCGACGGGCTGCGCCGAGAGTTCCGGCGCAAGCGCGGGGTGCGGCTGGCCGCGGTGGACGGGGTGACGCTGACCGTGGC
>JBGSWT010000551.1:0-1852 GCA_041751815.1 Pseudonocardiaceae bacterium | reverse complement strand
GACGTCCTCGCGGGCCTGCGGTGACGCTCGCCACCCTCAAGCGACGTGGATGACCGGCCGTCGAGCCGGGTCCGGCTCGCCCTTGCGGATGATCTCGCGCACCACCGGAGCGGTGTCGCCCCGGCCCAGGAGCACGTACCGCAGCATGTGATAGAGCGGCGAGCCCTCCGACCACTCGAAGTGGCAGTGGGGCTTGACCCCGGTGACGCTGAGCGCGAGCAGCGTCGCCGCGATCGCGTTGGGCACCGCCGGGCTCTGCGCGCGCAGGATCCGGTGACTGCCGATCTGCACCCCCCGCACCTCCAGCACCTCGCTGAAGTCCGACGGGTCGATGACGTCGATCTCGAGGAACAGCACGTCGGCCTGGTCCGCGACGGGGTTCATCCCCCGCTGTTCCAACTCCTTGGCGGTGTACTCCGCCTCGTCGCCGGACTGGCGCCGGTTGGCCAGCAGGGTCAGCGAGCCGTCGTAGTCCAGCGACTCGGTGATGTACCGGCGGGCGGCCTCGTCGAACTCGATCCGCTCCGCCCGCAGTTCCGTGGTGCGGGCGATCCGGGACACCAGGGAGACGGCGATGATCCCGACGATGAAGAGCAGCGAGATGGTGATGCCGTCCGGCTTCTGCCGGACGTTCTCCGCCAGCGCGTAGAGCAGCACCAGCGTGAGGACCGCGAATCCCACCGTCGCCGCGCGCTGGCGCCGGTGGATGCAGGAGACGGTGACGGCGAAGGCGGCCGAGACCATCATGGCCAGGATGCCGGTCGCGTACGCCCCGGCCTGCGCGTTGACGTCCGCGCCGGTGACGATGGTGACCCCGATACAGACCAGCGTGTAGACGACGACCACCGGTCGGACCGCCCGGGTCCACGCCGGCGCCATGCCGTACGCGGGCAGGTACCGCGGCACGATGTTGATCAGGCCGGCCATGGCCGACGCGCCCGCGAACCACAGGATGAGCACGGTGCTGATGTCGTAGGCGGTACCGAAACCCTCGCCGAGGCGCTCGTGGGCCAGGTACGCCATGGCCCGCCCGCTCGCCTCGCCGCCGTCCTCGAACTCCTCGGCCGGGATGAGCACGGTGGTGATGAAACTCGTGGCCAGCAGGTACACCGACATGATGAGCGCCGCGGCGGTCAGCAGCTTCGCGGTGTTGCGGATGCGCGAGCGCAGCCTCTCCTCGGCGTTGTCGCCCTGCGCCGCGACCAGCGGCATCATGCTGACCCCGGTCTCGAAGCCCGACAGGCCCAGCACCAGCAGCGGGAAGGCGAGCAGGGCTGGGCCGACGGCACCCAGCACGCCGCCCTGCCCGCTGGCCACCGCATCGGTCCAGGCGCCCAACGAACCGGGTTCGGTGACGATCTCGACCAGCCCGACGGCGATCACCGCGGCGTTGAGGGCGAGGAAGATGGCGACCAGCGGGATCGCGATGCCCACCGCCTCGCTGAATCCTTTGAGGAAGACCCCGGCCAGGACCAGGAGCAGCAGGGTGGTCAGGATGACGCCGGCGCCCGACAGCGACTCCGGCACGTACGGGTTCTCCAGGACGTGCAGCGAGGCATCGGCCGCGGACAGCGTGATGGTGATGATCCAGGACGTGGCGACGAAGCCCAGCAGCACCAGCACGAACAGCTTGCCCTGCCAGAACGGCAGCAGGTGCTCGAGCATGGCCACCGAGCCCTGCCCCCGGGGGCTCTCCCGCGCCACCCGCCGGTACATCGGCAGCATCCCCAGCAGGGTCAGCGCGACGATGAACAGGGTCGCCAGCGGGGACAGCGCCCCTGCGGCCAGCGCCGCGATGCCCGGCAGATAGGCCAGCGTCGAGAAGTAGTCCACCCCGGTCAGGCACATCACC
>JBGSWT010000550.1:0-4024 GCA_041751815.1 Pseudonocardiaceae bacterium | reverse complement strand
GCCGGTGTTGGGCTGGGCGTTGTGGCGGGCGGCCAGCGGGCCGGACTGGCGCTACGCGGCGGCCCTGGTCGGCTACGCCGCCGGTTGGCTGCCCTGGTTTCTCAACATCCAGCGGCAGATGTACTTCTTCTACATGACACCGGTGGCGCCGTTCCTGGTCATCGCGGTGACCCTGGCGCTGGGCGAGGTACTCGGTCGGGCTCGGGATGGTGCCGAGCGGCGGGGTACCGGACTGCTGGTGGTCTCGCTGTACATCGGTCTCGTGGTGGCCAACTTCGTCTGGCTCTGGCCGATCCTCACCGGTGGCTCGATCACCCCGGAGCACTGGAACGCCCAGCTGTGGCTGCCTTCCTGGCGTTAAGTCGTCCTTCAATCGGGCCGCCGCCAGCTGGAGCGTCCCGGCTGATCAAGCCAGCTGAATCGCGTCACCTGAGACGGTCACTCGGCGTTCTTCCAGCGGCCTCGACGCCGGGCCGTCCACGACCGACCCGTCTGCGATGGCGAACTTGCTTCCGTGGCACGGGCAGTTGATCGTCCCGGCTGCCACCTGGCCCACCGTGCAGCCCTGGTGGGTGCAGACCGCCGAGAACGCCTTGAAGGTGCCCGCCTGCGGCTGGGTCACCACAACCTTCTGATCGGCGAACACCTCGCCACCACCCACCGGGATGTCGGCAGTGCTCGCCAGCGACTCGCCTGCCGGGCCTGCGGGCGGACCGTCCGGCGCGGGGGGATTTACCGATTCAAGGGGGGCCGGCTCAAGGGGGGCTGGTTCAACTGGGGCTTGCGGTCCCGACTGGTCCGAACTCCCGTAGCTGCTGCATGCGGCGAGCGCGGCAGAGACCGCCAGGACTCCGGTGCCCGCCACGACGGCGCGCCGGGTCAGCTCAGATGCTGGGGGGGTGTGGTGGGGCATCGTCACTCCTTGCCAGTAGATGGCCGGTAACTACGTCAATTGAGGTCGCAGCAGAGGCCACTGTAACTGAATCGTCACTAGCTGTCACAGCAGCGACTAAAGGGTTACTCCGACGGTTGTGAAGAACCACAACGACGAGGTCAGCCAGAGGCCGACGAGGGCGGAGAACACCACGCCACCGATGAGTGGGATCAGCCAGGTGGGGAGCCCGCGGCGGGTGAGCAGCAGCATTTTAGTGGTGAATGCTCCGAAGAAGAAGCAGCCAAGCAGCGAGTGGATCAGCACCCGCGGCGTAGCCGGCTGAAAGCCGAGTGCGTACAGGCAGTGCACCAGGACAGGCACGGTGAGCAGCACCGCGAACCGGCCCGACCAACGATGCAGCGTGGGGATCGAGCGCGGGCCTGGCAGCTTGCCCCACATCGCCAGCGCGGAGATGAGCTGAACACCGGCGAGCAGGAACGCGCCGGTGGTCAGCCAGGCCTTGACCGCTTGGGCCCCCGAAAAGCCGGCGATATTGATCGCGATCCCGGTCGGTTCGTGCAGCCGGCCGTAAACTCCGAGCGCCACGGCGACCGCGGCGCCCACGGCGACCGGCAGCAGGATCATCGCCGCGATGGAGTCCGGCGGCCGGTGGATCGCCACGGTGGGCTGGGTCCGGGAGAAGGCCATCAGTTGTACTACTTCCTCAGGCCGGGGGTCCGCCGACGACCTTGGTGTCACCGGCAACCCGTTGGGGATCGAGCCGGGCACCGTCGATGGTGAGGTCGCTGAGCGACTCGGGGTCAAGCAGCGGAGCCGGCTTCCGGATTCCGTTGCGGTTCCAGATGCCCACCTGGCTGCCGTCTTGGAGCACGATCCAGCCGATCCGGTTGGACACCCCGTTCGCCGTCGCGTTCCCCTCGTAGAGGCCCGCCGGCGAGCTTGCCAGCTGCGCAGAGTAGGGCCATTGCTGGCCGTTCACCGACACCGTCCCGAATATCGCGTTGCCCTCGACCACGCCGGTCGCGCTGGCGTCGCGGGCACCCTGCGCGGTCAGGCGTCCGTCCGCAATCGATCCTTGCAGCCAGCTCTCGACCTCGCGGCCGTCACAGAGGTAAGCGGCAACCTGACCGTCGCGCAGCGCAATGGCGATGGTTGCCTCGTTACCGCTGGTACGTCCCGCGTAGGCGACCTCCTGGGGAGCCGCCGGAGGAGCTTGCTGGAGATCCGGTGGTGGAGCTTGCTGGGGGTCCGGCGGGAGAGCTTGCTGGGGATCCGGCGGCGGAGGAAGGGCCACCGCACTGGGCGGCACCTGCGTGGCTGCGGGCGCCGCTGCAGGTGAGGAGGTTGCGGTCTGAGCGCTCGTCGTCACGTTGAGCCCGACGAGCACGACGGCCAATGCGACGACCGCGAGCAGCGTGATGACTGGACCGCGGTTGCTCCTATTCGCCCTTGGGCTACGACGCGGGGAATCGACGCGGGAAATCTCTGCCACCAACCCGTCAGATCTCAATCACACGCGGTGATTTATTGGACACATACTGTAAGTCCGAACGTAACTCGCAGCGATACGCTGACTACGAGGAGCACGCAATGCCGCTCAACTGATGCAGCCGCAGAGATAGTACCGGAACTGAGCGGTTGAGCAACCATCGAAGAGCGGTTCGACGCATCAAATCCAGCTCGAACCGCTTCCTGCTCGGATTCGAACCTCCTTATATAAGGAGGGAATCCGATGGTCAACGGTACCGAGCACGTCTTCGCCCGGAACAACGGAGTTCAGCGGCGCCAACGGTACGGCGACATCGCTGCTGAACAGCTCGATCGTAAGGATTCGGCCCGCACCAAACCCGTTCGGCGCAGCGTGGACCTGTCCCCCGCTCATCACGCCAAGCTCACGCAGTGGTGCGCCGAGACGGCCGACGCCATCGGCACCGCCCGTGTCACCGGTCAGGACGTCATCCGGGCACTGGTCGCTCGCCTGCTCATGGACGAGGCACTCGCTCAGCGGATCCGAGCCGACCTCAGCATCGATATCTGATCCGATCCCGCTCCACGACGCCAGACCCTGCTAGCCGTGCTGGGGAGCCGCGAACTGCTCGCGCAGGAAGCTCACCGTAGCGTCCCAGGACTTGGCGGCCTGGTCGGGATCATAGGTGCCGAGCAGGTTCTGATCATTGAAGAAGGCGTGCCCCGCCGGGTAGAAGCGGAAATCTGGCTTATGGCCGGACTGCCGCTCGATGGTAGCCGCGAGCTCGCGCACCTGGTCCGTGCTCTGCATCTCGTCCTGCTCGCCGAAGTGGCCTAACACCGGCGCGGAGAGGTGCTCAAAGCTCGGGTACTGCTCGCCGAGCACCCCGTAAAACGGCACTGCGGCACCGATCTTGTCGCCCTGCTGGGCAGCAAGCACCAGCACGAAGCCACCGCCCATGCAGAAACCCACTGCGCCGATCGTGGAGCTGGTGACTGCATCGCTGCCCAGCAGGTAGTCCACCGCGCCGCCCAGGTCTCGGGCCGCCTGCTCCACGGGTAGCTCCTGCATGAGCCGGCCCGCCTCGTCGGCATCGTGGGCGGTAGCGCCGCCAAAGAGGTCTGGTGCCAGGGCGACGAACCCCTCGGCAGCCAGCCGGTTCGCCACGTCGGCGATGTGACTGGTCAACCCCCACCATTCTTGGATCACCACAACGCCCGGGCCGCTGCCCGAGCCGGGCAGCGACAGGTAACCGTGTGCGGTGGAGCCGTTGGACGCAAAGGTGACGTTCTGCAGCGCGCTTCCCATGCCCATGATCCCACCACAGTCACCCCAGTCGCGCCCGGAGGGTTCAGCACACTCGGTGGCCGGTCTCGGCGCTGGAGTAGCCGCCGAGCGCTTCCACCGAGGCCCGAAACTTCTCGTCGGCCAGCAGCGTCCACAGCGGGGCCAGCATGTCGGAGTCGTAGGTAGCCCGGGTGACGACCAGGTCGTAGGGCTCTTGTGTGACGGGCACGAAGTCCAGTCCGAACGGCCGGGCGGCCGCAAGGATGCCCAGCCCCGCATCCGCTCGCCCGGCGGCCACCGCCGCTGCGACGGCGAGATGGGTGTGCTCCTCGCGCCGGTAGCCGGCGACATCGTCCGGCGCCATGCCGCGACAC
>JBGSWT010000549.1:0-3396 GCA_041751815.1 Pseudonocardiaceae bacterium | reverse complement strand
ACCTCGCGTGGTTTGTCCAGGTACAGCGCTCCGGTGAAGCCGTCGACGTACACCGTGGCCGGTTCGGTGTCCTGGCCGGTGCCGTTGAGCGGGAACCGCAGGATCTCGAACGTCCCGGACATGACGCCGTGGTGCAGTCCGGCGCCGAAGGGCATCACCCGGAGCGACACGGTGAGCAGCTCGCCTGCTTCGATCAGCCGCTCCAGCTGGCGGACCATCACTTTTTCGCCTCCGATCGGGCGATGCAGAATAGCCTCGTTGAGCACCACCTCCAGCACAGGCGGATCGGTGACCCGGGTGAGCAGCGCTTGCCGAGCCATGCGGACGTGGACCCGTTGCTCGATCTCGGCGTCGTTCACGCCGGGGTTGCCAGCCTGGATCACCGTGCGGGCGTAGTCCTCGGTCTGCAGCAGGCCGGGTACCAGTTCGGACTCGTACCAGGAAAAGTGTGAGGCAGCCTCTTCCAAGCCGATGTAGACGTCGAAGTACTCGGGGACGACGTCGCCGTAGGAGTGCCACCACCCGCGCGCCTTGGTTTCCTTGGCTAGTCCCATGAGCCCTTCGGTGAGGTCGGCCGGTGCACCGTAGACCTTGCACATCGCCTCCACGTCGAGGCTGCGCAGGGATGTCTGGCCGGTCTCGATGCGCCAGATCTTGGCCTCGGACCACTCCAGCTGTGCCGCCGCCGCGCGCACCGTCAACCGCGATCGGCTGCGCAGATCGCGCAGGTACCGGCCGAGTTGCCGGCGCGGCACGGTCGATCCCGTCGTAGTGCCCTCGGTCATCGTCCACCTCTCTCACCGTGAGGGAATCTTACACCCGATATGAAAGCTTTCATCAGCTCATTTCACAACGAGTCAAACGAATCGTACTATCACAGCGAAAAACCACGTATGAAGTCTTGCACTTTGGTGGCTCTCAATGTTTGACTCTGCTCGGCTCAAAGAGCGTTCACAGCCGCGCTTGACACGGGCCAGACCTGGTACCGGGGGTGATGCGCCCGACGTCACCGGTCAAGCCAATTCATGGCAGGCAATCGACGAAGGAGACCGTGATGGGGCGCACCATCGGCCAGCGCGCCGCAAGCGCTCAGCCCACCGAACGCAGATGCCCGACGTACGCGGCGCCGGCGGGCGTGCCGATACCCGCCCCGCAGTTCGCCAACAACTCCCCAGACTCCGGCCGGCCGCCGGTTGAACACGTTCCCGGCGGCTGGCCGGCCACCACAGCGCCGGTCGAATCGAGTGTCCCGCTCCCCATGACCAGCACCGACCCGAGCAACGGCCTGAGCCCCGAACTGGTCGCGCCGCTGGTGCTGCCACGCGCGCATAACGCTGCCCGCGACACCTCCCACCGGGCAAGTGTGCGAATACCTGACCCTCAGTTCCCCCACAAGACTCCGGCTGGCCGCCGGTCGGGTAGCTGCCCCGCACCGCTTCCAGTTCCTGGCGTCGCCGAAGCGACCGCACTCACCACCGACCTCCGTCTGGGAGGCACCTCGTGATGTCCCCTGGGCCCGGTCCACTGTTGATCAACGCCGACGCTGCCGCCCGGATGTTGTGTGACCATTTCCTGGCCAACGCCGATCGTGGTGACAACGCCGCCAACGACGAGCTCGTCGCCGAGCTGGTGCGCCGGATGCGCGCCGCGCAGGCAGGCAGCATTGGCGCGAGCTCCCAGGTGTTAGCTGAGACGGCTGTCCCCGTCACCGCTCGAGGTGTCCAGTGACCAACGGCACCAACGACATCGCGCCGCCGCGGCCACCCAGCGACCGCCGCAGAGTGGTGATCCACGCGTCGTGTTCGCTGCACCAGGGCGCGGTGGGCTTCACCAACCTGGTGGTGTCCAATCGCAACGGCGAGATCCGGTTAAACCCGCACGTCGACGGCAGCTGCCTGCTCACGCTCGACGAGGGCGAAGCCTGCGTGCTGCGCGACGCGCTGATCCAGTGGCTCGGATGACCACGCAGTCCATTTACGGTTGCCTACTGGGCGGGCGCGCCGTGAACTCGACGTCACCGACGTGTATAGGGCCTGGTCACGTCGGTGACGTCGAGTTCACGGCGCAAATCGGCAACAGCCACTTCTGCGCGGCTAGTTCTTCCCGAACGACGATCACGGTGCGAATCCCGTTGCGGCTCCGAGGGCTGGTGAGCCAAGTCGGCATCTCGCTTGTAGACAGCAGGACCGACTGGTTGCCGACTCGTTATCGCTGGCCAACGCCTCGTTAATCTGTGACGAGTTCGGCGACTGCTATGAGCTGACGGTGCCGTTCGCGCTTGCGCTCAGCAAGCAGGTAGAGCACCGGTACCAAAATCAGGGTCAGCAGCGTAGAGCTGATCAGCCCGCCGATCACGACGATGGCCAGCGGCTGCGAGATGAACACCCCGCCGCCAGTGAGCCCGAGCGCCATCGGCAGCAGGGCGAACACGGTCGCTACCGCGGTCATCAGGATGGGCCGTAGCCGCTGTGCGGCCCCTTCCACGACGGCATCGAACAGCTCGCGCCCGTCGCGGCGGTACTGGTTGACCCGGTCGATGAGCACGATCGCGTTGGTTACCACGATTCCGACAAGCATCAGCATCCCGATCAGCGCGGGGACATCGAGCGCGGTATCGGTGAGTAGCAGCAGGCCCAGCGCACCGGTGGCCGCGAACGGGATCGCGACGAGCAGCACCATGGGCTGCAGCAGGCTACGGAACGTCACCACCATGACCATGTAGACCACGGCGATCGCGACCAGTAGGGCCAGCCCGAGCTGCGTGAACGCGTCGCTCTGATTGGCACTGACACCGCCGATCTCGGCGGTGACCCCGGCCGGGAGGATAAGCCCGCTGAGCTTGGCCTGCAGCGCTGCGGTGACCGCGCCGAGGTCGTCGGCGGTCGGCCGTGCGGTGATCTGTGCGCTCCGGGATCCGTCGGTGTGACTGATGCTCGGTGGAGTGGTCGCCTGCGTCACCGTCGCCACGTCGGACAGCTCTATGGTGCCGTCCGCGGTCGGAAGCTGCAGTTCCCGCAGATCTGCGAGGTCGGTGGGGGCCGTCACCGTGCGCACCAGCACGGTTTGTTCCACCCCACCGATGGTCAGGGTGCCGGCGGTGCTGCCACTGAGTGCCGTCGACACCGACTGCCCGATCTGCGCCTCGGTGAGCCCTTCTCGCGCGGCCTCCTCCCGGTCTACCGCGACTTGAACGAGGGGCTGCGCATCGGCGAGGTTGTTGCGCACGTCGGTGGCGCCGGGGATCGAGGCGACGGCCTGCTGCACCTGATCAGCGGCCTTCGCGAGCACTTCCCGGTCCTCGGCGCGCACCACGACCGACAACTGATCGCTGCCGCCCTGGCCGGCCTGTACGGTCAGCGTGCCGACCTCGTCACGTCCACCGAGCACGCCGAGGCG
>JBGSWT010000548.1:0-1692 GCA_041751815.1 Pseudonocardiaceae bacterium | reverse complement strand
GTGCACGTTCTGGCTGGCCCACGCGCTGGCGATGGCCGAACGCATCCGCGAGGCCGCGAGGTGTTCGATCGCGCCGCCGTCTACGTCAACGACGTGGGGCTGCTCGCCGAGGAGATCGACCCGGCCACCGGTGAGCAGCTGGGCAACACACCGCAGGCCTTCAGCCACATCGGGCTGGTCAACGCCGCGTGGTCGATCCACCAGGCACACCAGGCCGAGCAGTAGGCGGGTCAACGAGACTGGCGGGTCCGGTTCACACCATCGCCCGAATAGCGGTCGGGCCACACTATGTCGTGCGTAGTGCACCTTGGCACGTCTCCCGTTGCTGCCCCTTCTACCAGGCGGACGTGGTGGCCCGACCCTGAGCGCCGTCCACGCACACGTGGGTACCGGTGACCCAGCTCGCCCGCTCCGAGAGGAGGAACGTGACGACGTCGGCCACCTCCTCGGCCGTGCCCAGCCGCCCGTGGGGAAAGTCGCGGTTGACGAACGCCTGGAACCGCTCCGGATCCGACGCTCGCATGGACTCCCACCCGCCGCCCGGGAACAGGATCGAACCCGGACTCACGGCGTTGACGCGGATCCGCTGCGGCGCGAGTTCACGGCCCAGCTCCATGGCCAGGTAGATCGCCGCTGCTTTGGCCGCCCCGTACTGGGGACGGGGCGCTGGCTTCCAGCCCGAGATCGAGGTGATGATCACTGCTGCACCACCCCCGGATCGCTGCATGCGCGGTACGCATTCTCGGACCGCTCGGGCAGCGTGCCCGACGTTCAGCTCGAAAGTCTCGGCCCAGTCCGTCTGCGTCGAACTCAGGAACCTGCCCCCGGCAGTGCCGCCGGCGTTGGCGACCAGGAGATCAACCCGCCCGAAGACATCGTCAACCTCTTGAACGAACCGCTCGACGTCCCCCGCGCGACCGACGTCGGCCACCGTTCCGTGGGCCTGCACACCCTCGGCGCGTAGCTCTGCCAGGGTGCGCCTCATTCCCTCCGGATCACGGGCGCAGATACCGACCGAGCAGCCTTCTCGCCCCAGGCGAATGGCGGTGGCCCGGCCGATCCCGCGGCTGCCACCTGTGACCAAGGCTGTCTTGCCTGCTATCTGGAGGTCCATTGCCACCGCTCTCTCAGCTCCTTCACCGACGGTTCGGTGAAGGCGGCCAGCGCGGCCAGCAGCTCCTCGGCCCGCCGTCGAGCGGGGACCGTCAGCCGGTTCGCGCAGATCTCGATCGCGACGACACCGACGGCCGCCGCCTCCTCCGGTTCACCGGACTGCGCAAGTGCGATCGCCAGGTCAAAGCGGGCGATGGCGCGGCCGACGGTCGGTTGCGGCGGCACGTTCCGGGCCTCGACGGACTGGCCTGCCCACATACGGGCGGCTACGGGATCACCGAGCCAGACGAAGGCTGTCGATGCGCAGTACGGCAGGTAGGATGAACTCAGCGAGAAGATGCTAGCGGTCCGGGGCTGTGACATCACGTCCCAGGCGTGCTCTGCGCTGGCCAGCGCAGCCTCTGTGGTGGCTCGATCCCCATATCGGGCACTGGCGCGTGCTAGAGGGCTGTGGCCGACGAAGTCGGTGTGATCGAGTCAAGTTTCGGTTTATGCGGCGAGTCCGGCCTCCTGGGTGAGTTGGTTGAGGGCGTGTTGGTAGTTGCGGGCGGCGGCGCGCAGGGGGGTGGGCAGGGGTGG
>JBGSWT010000547.1:0-10643 GCA_041751815.1 Pseudonocardiaceae bacterium | reverse complement strand
CCGCGAAGCTGCAACGAGCAAGATGCTCACGCATTAATTCGACGAAATTTCCCGGATCTGTATCGACGGAGTTTACTTCGTGCGTCGTCAGCCCGCAATCTTCCACGATGAAACGTCGAACAGCGCGCCACTGCGGATTGTCATCGTGCACCAGAAGTACTGCGGTCGGCTGCAGGCCAGTGTTCGACAGCGTCTCGGTTTGCTGCAAGAAACCTTTGCTTAGATCAGGCCAAACCTGATTGTTGACAGGACCGCGTTGCTGCATCTTGTGTCGTGCCAGACTGAGGCCAAGGAAGGCGCCGAGCTCGACCTGTAGTCGCCGTGAAGCCAGCGAGGAAAGCACCGCTGCGGCAAAGACATCGCCCGCTCCGGTCGCGTCCTCCAGCTCCGTTTCGTGCAGCTGCTGGCGCAGCTGAAACGGATGGACGAGCATTCCGTCGGAGGTCGCACGGAATACTTCGACAAAGTCATACCGTTTGGTGACGAAAATAGTGCATCCGCTGGCGCATCGGTCCAGCGCTTTCCGGGCGATCGCACCATCCGGCTCAGCGTGCGCATATCGGCCCAACGCTTTGAACTCCCGATAGTTCACGAAGAGAAGATCAGTCAGCGCCAGGATGCCGCTAATCTCCGGGGTCGTGTGCTCGGACCAGTCGAATCCGGGGTCGAAGCTGATACGCAGCAAGGGATTCAGCTCCTTCGCCCTGGTCAGCACCTTCAACACCGCTGCGGGCGTTGCCACATCCAGAAATGAGGTGACGTGGACAAATCTGGCCGAAGCCAGGTAGGCGGCAAGGTCATCGAAGTTCTGTTCGATGTGACTGTGCATCTCGAAGTTCGCTCCGGGATGGGTAAGCATCACCCGATCGGTGTCGTCGATGTAGGACAAGCAAAGCCCGCATAACCGGTTCGGATACCGGCCTACCCAACGGCGGTCGATGTCCAGTTCATCCATCTGACCGATGAACGAAAGTCCGGGTGCCTCCACTCGGCCGACCGTCCCGACGTAGCCTAGGCGCACACCGAGTCGCATCTGAGCCAATGAGAAGATTGTCAGCCAGGCTGAGCCCCCTAGTGACGAGTTCAACGACGCCGTACCAAGATTCTGCATGGCATCGGTGATCGTAGTCTCGGCTACCGGGCCTTCACGGTTCCACTCGAAGCGTGCTGCTAACTCTGTGACCCGTTCGGCCATGCTGTGGGACAGCCGGGATGCGCTGGCAATGTAATCGATATTCAACGCACCGAATCCAACGATGTCCGGTGCGCTATCGATGGGCGGCACGGTTCAACCCTTGGAAAAGCTCAGGTCCCCTGTTCTGCTCACCGGACACCGGGCCGAACACGCCGCTGCGTACGACAGCGGTGACCGAAGCTGTCGTCCGTGGGCTGATGACCGGCCTTGTCTCGGTGAGATGTTGGGAGTCTTGAGTCGTGACGGTCATGCGTTGGTGAGGTGACGTCGGATCTGGGACTGTTGTTCCGCCGCTGGGTGCGGCTGAAGGCCACTGAGGCATCGTGTCGCGCCCTCCCCGTCTCATCCGCTCAGCTGTGCCCGGCCGGTCGCCACTCCGGGTCGGCGGCGATCTGGACGATCAGCTTCACCCTTGCACCGAGTGCAACGCCTAGGTGCAGGATACTCACGGGCCAGTCGGTAGACAGCCGGTTGCGGACTGTTGACGGCGGGGAGACGTGGCCTGCGATGGGATGGAGACCGGACCGAGGGACGTTGACCAGTCGGTGCGACCGGGCCGTTGCCCAGTCTTGTGTCGTATGTCACACCCATGTGCTGTAGGTCGACCGTGAAACGTTGTTGCATCGTTGGCCTGAGGCGATGTAACCGGATGACACATTGATCACCAAGATGGAAGTCGCGTCCCTGCCGCAGGCGGGGTGATGGCTCCTACGAGGTCCACCTTCTCAAGCGTGGCGACATCGTGTCCAGTAGATCGACACCGGGTCCGGCTGCATCCGGGGTGCTTGCTGCGTAGCCTCGGCGCTGAGGGCGTGCCCCTCCTCGACGCCGACCGGTTCCGGCCAACACTGGTCCCGTAGCTGCGCTGGCTCAGTCGAACTCGCCGTTGCGCTGAGGCAACGGCCGAACCGAGCCAGACCGTGCCCCTTCGGCCGGGTTTGGTCAGCAGGTCGTCGAGGACGTCGGGTTGGCACGGCACGCGCGGAACACCTCTCCAGCCCTGCGGGAGGTCGGCGATCATTTTCATGTACTCGCTGGTCCGGGCGACGTCCTGAAGGTGGTAGGCATGACCCAGACGAGCCACACCGAAAACTTGGAGCGCCGGGATAAACCGGCATGGAGTAAGGAGATGAGAGAGCTCTACATCGAAGGGCTAGCGACCCACGGTGGCCCCGAGTCATGCGCCGTCGTCCGTGGGGGCGCAGGTGAAGCGTTGACAGGGGTACGTGCAGGCCGGGCTATGGAGCCGCGAGATCAGGGAGGTCGGGGTGCCGACGTTGTTCGGTGATGCGGAAGGCGACATCGCCGGTGGCGTTGTGCGCGGGTCGTCGGCGGACCCCGCGCGGTCGGAGAACCTGTGTAGGTACGGAGTCTCCATGCGCGAGAACCGGGAGGTCCCACGATCGTCCGTCCGGTTGATGGCCGGGCGGGCCGGGCGGGGAACGTTGAGGCGGTAAGCCTGAGATGTACGAGCGTGGGAGGTCTGACAGTCCCGTGGTACCTGCGAAGCCGCCGAGCAACGCCGGTCCACCGGCCGCGGAGGTGGTGGAGGGGAGGGGGTTGGCCGAGGGGGACACGACCAGCACGACACGTCCCGGGCACAGAGCCGGACCAGGCGTGTCACGCGCGTTGGATCGTGTGCGCGAGGTAGCACGGCAGGACAGGGGAGCACGGTTCACCGCGTTGGTGCACCACGTCGACGTCGCGTGTCTGCGGGTGGCCTACTGGGCGATCCGTCCGAGGGCCGCGCCGGGTGTGGAGGGGCAGACGTGGGAGGCCTACGGGCAGGACCTGGAGGCGAACCTCCACGATCTGCACACACGGCTGCACACAGGGCGCTGCCGGGCGAGCTCCTCGCGGAGGGTGTACATCCCGAAGGTGGACGGGCGGCTGCGGTCGCTCGGCCGTTGCCACGCTGGAGGACAAGATCGTCCAGTGGGGGTGTCGTCGAGGTACGGGGCGCCGTCTACGAGGTGGACTCCCCTGGGCTTCTCCTACGGTTTCCGGCCGGGGCGCAACCCGCATCACGCGGTGGACGCGCTCGCGGTCGGAATCTCGCGGAAGAAGGTGAACCGGGTGCTCGACGCGGACATCCGCGAGTTCTTCACCAGCCTCGACCATCGTTGGTTGATGAAGTGTCTGGAGCACCGGATCGCGGGTCAACGGGTCTTGCGGCTCATCCGAGAACGGCTGAGCGCAGGAGTCATCGAAGACGGGGCACAGACGGTGTGCGATGAAGGGGCACCGCAGGGGGCATCGGCGTCGCCGCTGCCGGCTGACGTGTACCTGCACGACGTCGGCGACCTGTGGGCCCCGTGGTGGAGACGTCACTACGCGCGCGGTGATGTGATCATCGTGCGTTTCGCCGGTGACATCGTCGCGGGTGTCGAGGATCACGATGATGCGCAGCGGTTCCTCACCGATCTTCGCGAACGTCTCGCGACGTTCGGATGGGGACCCCATCCCGACAAGCCCCGGCTGATCGAGTTCGGGTGGTACGCCGCCCGGCGGCGAGCGGCACGAGGCCTCGGGAAGCCCGAGACGTTCGACGTCCTCGGCTTCACGCACCTGTGCGGGAAGACCAAGACCGGGCGGTTCTGGCTACGACGTATCACGATCTCGAAGCGGATGCGGGCGAAGCTTCGCGTGGTCAACGACCACCTGAAGCCCAACCGGCACCGACCCGTCCCGGTGCACGGGCAGCGGCTACGGGCCGTGGTGCAAGGCCACCTCGCCTACTACGCCGTGCCCGGCCACACCGACGCGGTCGCGGCCTTCCGCACCCAGGTGACCCGGCACTGGTACAAGGTGCTGCGGCGCCGCAGCCGGCGCACACGGATCAACTGGACACGGATGAACCGCATCGCACAACGATGGCTACCACCCGCCCGCGTGAGACATCCCTTCCCGAACGTGCGCTTCGACGTTCGTACCCGAGGCAGGAGCCCAGTGCGTGAGCAGCGCACGCTGGGATCTGCGCGGAGGGCCGCCCGCAAGGGCGGTTCCTACCGCGATCAGATCAACTTAACGTCACTGTCCCAAGGTCGAGAGACTGGGTCATCCCGGCGAGGCGATACAAGTCTGAGTCTGCGTTTAAAGAAGGAGAGGCACTATCAATGCGAGAACTTTTAGAATTCACACCAGGTAACCTTTTTCCGGTGCAAAAAGTTGATCACTGGGGCTCGTTGTGGAACGAGCAACTGGGCTGTCAAGTACGTTTTTTGCAGGGCGTTCGATGGCGACACCGAATCGTCGAGTCCGGCTCACTTGATAATCCGAACCTGTTGTTGCTTCACGGATTTGGTGCTCATGCTGAATGGTGGGCACGCAATATGGCTAATCTTGGTAAAAGCTTTCATGTTGTCGCTCCTGATCTAGTCTTCCACGGCAAGTCTGGAAAAGATGGTTGGGATCGAAGGGACTGGGTTCGACTTCTTGCAGACGGGGTGACCGACCTTATGGACGTTTTGCGTTGGAAAGAAGCGTTTGTCGAAGGCGCATCGCTCGGCGCTCATGTAGCATTCAATCTTGCTATGCGGTATCCGAAAAGGTGCCATCGAGTTATTTTGAGTACGGGGTTGCCGCACATCAGGTCCGTTGATGACGCACGAGTAGCGACACGGCGCCCGAATTCATCTTACTTAGCCGAGCAGGCAATCAGACAGCCGTCGTTCGAGACAATACGAGTCTGGATGCAAAAGCTCGTCGCTGAGCCAGGACGCATGACTGATGAGATGGTCGAGTTACGGGCTCGCCTATACCGAGACCCTGTACTTAACACCTCGATGCGACAACTTTACGGAATCGATACAAAACTGCCTGAAAAAAAGATCTATGCGCTAGAAGAAGTTAACAGCTTCTCACCTTCAGTGCTTTTGATCTGGACAGAGAAAAATCCTGGAACCTCATGGAAGACGGCAAGCCAACGTGCTTGCATGATTCCGAATTCTCGTTACCACATCATCGGCGACGCAGGACATTGGCCGCAATGGGAAAAGCCGGAAGAGCATGACCATCTTGTCGCCGAGTGGTTTCTCGCTGGATGATGACTCGACTAAATGCAGACGCCGTTTCTCGGCTTGGGCCACAAGTACTGACGGGTGCTGTGGCGACTGATTGCCAAACTTTATTGAAGAATCTAGCGCGGCTCCGCCTCGGGCCGCCGAGGTCCGAGACAGCGTTCGCAGCTGACGGTCGACGTGATCTTGGCCAGGCTCGCGCAGCGATCTGCGGTCACGATCGGCAGACCCGGCGCCACGCGCTGCGCCGAAGTCAGATCACCGTGGTGACCGACCGTGCCACCGCAAAGTAGCTGGTCCGACCCATCGTCTGCGTAGTGTGGAGGGGCAGCTCCCAGGGTAGGTGTCCCCGAAACCCTGCTCAAGTCGCCAAAACCTCAGCGATCAAGGGTCGCTAGCTGCTGCGCGGCCCGAGCCAGAGAACTCCAGGCACGCCACATTGCTGGGTGTGTCGGGTCATAACACTCCCAGGAAAGCTCAAGTTGTACCGCCCTGGAACCCAGACGCTGAATCTGCCCGGTTACGGTTCTGGGATTCGCGCCGAAGGGCCAGTTGATCGAGACCCGAAGTCCGCTTGCGACAGTTTCCTCCACGAAAGGCCTCCACAGCTCATGGCTCATTCTAGGGTCTGGGCCGAGTCCGATGCAAATCTCTAGTCCGCGAGGGCGCATCATGTGTAGATCAATAACAGGGCAACTTCCGGCTAACTCTCTGGCTTTTGTGATATAAGGGTGATCAAGATCCCAATTCGGGTCCCCCGACTGACGATTTGTTGTGGCAAGGCCGGATCCTCCGGTTACATGTGCTAATGCGAACGCGAGGTCTGCTGTGCCTCTCTCTGCGATCTTCTCAACACCATCACGGACTTGCGTTGCCTCGTGCGGGGCGGAAAATAAGAGTCCGACCCCTTGGGTAAACTCCCAGGGCCCTCTCGAACTAGACTCAGGCTGCCGTGGTAGGCGAGCTAACCTTTGCAGGGCTTCTAGCTCGGTTCTTCGTGCGTCCTCCTCCTTAGGGTTTAACGGAACGATGTCATCGAACGTAGTCTCCAGTGCCACGAAGCTCATCCTATCTGTACGACGGATCGTGTACAATACCTTACGTGAAGGACGTGGTCATTTTACATTACCCCGAGGTACGCCACTCGAACTGGGCTTTGTTAGAGGATGCTGCTCAGAACCGCGCTATCCGTCTCACAACTTGGGAACCGCATCGCGTTCAAGTTTATTGCGCGGATGACAGAGTTCAGGGGTGCTATGACGGCAAGCAGGTGCAACCCGAGATGGTTCTGCACCGAACGGTTGCTGCATTTCAAGGAATTGTTCTACCTGCATTGAGGTCCTGGAGAGCAGGCGGAGCTGTCGTTCTTAACGAGCCTGGAGCCGCTTATCGTTCAAGAGACAAACTATTGACCTCGGTAACGCTGTGCAGCGCCAAAGTGCCGATTGTCCAAACTGTCGCTTTCGTTGAGTTGAGCAGAAATGCCATAAATTCATTGGAGAATCATAGTGATTTGATCATCAAGCCAGCCCATGGGGTGCGAGGAGAAGGCATCAGAACTTTCCGGACTGCAGACGAGTTTGTTCGGGGATGGGATGACGAACCGGTGCCTACCGCTCCGTATCTCGGGGTTAGAGAGCATTATCTTGTTCAACCGTTGATTGATGGTGGCGGTCGCGATTTGCGTGCTTTTGTAGTGGGCGAAGTTTGCGTTGCTCTGATGGAACGGCGAGCCGCGACAGGTGAGGTAAGAGCCAACTTGGCGCTTGGCGCAACACCTCGGGCGCTCACGTTAGATCATGCTGCAGCTTCTGTTGCTGTATCAGCGTTACAAGCATGTCAGCTTGATTATGGAGGTGTTGATCTGATCGAGGACGACACCGGAACTATTCGGGTTCTTGAAGTTGATGCATGGGCAGGCTTCGCAGGTATTACTGCAGTGACAGGCGAAGACGTCGCGGGAGCTATACTGCAACATGCCTTAGTACGTCGCTTGGAAGAAAGTGGAGCCACATGACGCTTGGCATTGTCAAGAATCCGTATGCCACAAACGTTCCCACTCAAATTGTTGAGGCAGCAACTGAACTGAATATACCAGTCCGAGTTATGGATCTTCCGTCGCTCACCGTCGAAGTTGAACTTGACGGGAAAACCGTCGTCAGTGATTCCGGTGGAGTCATTGAGGTAAGCATTCTTGCTCCTTATCTGTTATTCGGATATCCGACGGCGGTGCACGCTTTGCGTATACTTGAGCGGCAAGCCCACACGCAGAATCCAATTAATAGCGTCCTGGTAGCAGATGATAAGGCAGCTACTGCGGTACAGTTGTCGGCGGCCTCAGTCCCGCAAGTTCCGAGCAAGCTCTGCGCGCTCGTCCTGGACCGTGCTCGCACGGTGGCGGAAGAGATTGGATACCCTGTTGTGCTGAAGCGAACTCATGGGGCACAAGGAAGGTGGGTTCGGCGGGTTGAAAATCCAGATCTGCTTGGTAGCGTCTTCCGAGAACTCGAATCTGAGGGACCTGGCACCCTGATTATACAGCCGGAGGTAGCCGAGTTCCATGGGCGGAGCATCAGGGCGGTGGTAACGGGTGGACAGTTACTAGCAGCGACTCTTCGCACAGCTGCTGGAAACGAGTGGCGGAGCAATATTGCCGGAGGAGCAAATCAGCATCGGATTGACCTATCATGGGACGAGAAAAAGTTGGCAGTAGACGCTGTACGAGCACTTGGACTAGGTCATGCAGGAGTTGATATTCTGCGCACGGCGCGTGGTCCGCTCGTGCTTGAGGTGAACTCTTGTCCCGATTTCACAAGCATGCTCTCATACTTCACGGAGAACCTTACGCGCGCCGTGTTAACGGCATGCCTTCCCATAACTCGACCCTGAATCTCGATGCTTATGGCCAAGGTCCTCTGGGTGGGCGGGGCATACGTAGTGGTGCCAGCCCAAAGACTAACGCTAGTATTCCCCCAAGAAGGAGGGGCCAGCCTCGAACTTCAGGCAGTGCGGCAGCTGTTGCCACGAGACCTGCCACAGGAACTGCTAACTGATTCAGTTGACTAACTAAAGCGGGTCGGAGCTTCCGGCGCATCTCGATGACGGTGTTGGGAGGTATGTTCAGCGTGCAGCGGACGGGAGCCGGTATTCTTGCGATTAGGTTTGCGGGGAAGTCTGTGGAGAGTGGCGTCGAGTCCAGATGTAAGCCGACTGACCTCATGACATGACTAGAAAACTCTCCGTCGAATGGTTTTTGATCCTCGAGCGCACGGACTGCCATTCGCTGCCCACCCCAGTGCAACAAGACTTGCCCACCTGGGCGTAAGGCGAGGGCACCGAAGGCACTCGGGTGCAGGCGGATTGTATCTTGGAGGTCGTCATCTCCGGGATGGGCCTGTATGACCCGGAAGGTAAGAGACTGGCTACGGAATGCGGCGCGCAAAACGAGTTCGGAGAAGATGTCAAGAAACCGAAGAGCTAATAATAGGTATCCGAGCATGATTGCGATCACCTTGATAAAGCGACTCCTTGCTCGACGGCTGAGGACTCTATTTGCTGCGGCGTCAAATTTTTCCCGGAAGGGTGTCTTGGGTATCGCTGTAAGCTGGACCTCGGATCCCGTCGCGAACCCGCCGAGCGTGCGGAGGGACAACGGCACGAAGATCGTACTATTGTCGATATCTCGTTTATGCAGACGTACCGGGATAACTACGCCGTCGCCCGTGGTCAGCAGCGCGTGGCGCCTTACATGGGGCCCCGTAAGGATTGCTCTGTATGCCGCCTTGCTAATATGCACTGCGGCACCGGTAGGAAGATCTAGAGCGGGTGGGGTTCGTACGCGCAAACGTGAGCGGGTTGGCACCTGAAGGAGTACCGCTGATCTCGGTGTCTCTAAATGAAGACTCTTCTGGATCCGCGCGGTTATTGCGAGAGTACCTGAAGGTACCCGATTGGCGTCGTCTATATGCAGCCATATGCGAGTTCTAGCGTGTCGCGGGGAGACAATCCTTGAAAGGAAGGGAAACAGTGTCTCGGCGCGAAGCGCGGTGTTCGAAGCGATGGCGAAGCTATATCCTCGCGCGACACGAGTCTGTACGATTTGATATGAACTTGGCGGGCTCGGTCGATTAATTCGCCTATTTTGAAAGTAGGGAAGCCGTCGTAGTATTCTCGATATTCTCATCCTGGGCGTCTCACACACGGACCGAGCACGCCGTTGCGTACGGCAGCGCTGACCAGGATCTTCGCCCATGGGCTGAGGCCCGGCTTCGCCTCGGCGAGGTGCTTGGATTCTCGAGCCGTGACGGACCCGCACCGGTGAGGTGACATCACGTTCCCCCTCCTATCTCACCTCGGCTCAGCTGCGCCTGCCAGCGGTCACCTCGGGTCAGCGGCGATCTGGATGATCAGCGTCACCCTTGCATCGGGTGCAACGCCGAGGTGCAGGATACCCACGGGCCAGTCGGTAGACAGCCGGTTGCGAACTGTTGATGGTTTGGAGGTGTGGGCGGCGATGGTACGAAGATCGAACCGAGGGATGTCAAGCTGGCTCTGTCCTCTGCCGGAGGCGGCCCGTACCAGGCCATGGTCGAACCGGTTCAACCTCCGCGTGCGTCGACCCCGTGGCGACCATCGTGTCCAGTGGGGCGACACCGGGTGCTGGCTACATCTGCGGCGCTTGCGAAGAAGCCTCGGCCCTCAGCTCGTGGGCCCACCGTCGCCATCGACCTGATGACAGCCGTCGGAGACTGGCGGAACGAGCTGTCGGGCTGATCGGGTCACGCCGCACGCTGGCCGATTGCAGCCACACTGGTGTCGTAGTTGCCCTCGTGGATCAGTCGAACTCACCGTGGCGGATGGCGGTGGTGAAGGCGGTCCAGGCCTGGGGGGTGAGGGTCAGCGTGGCGTCGGTGGGGTGCTTGGAGTCGCGTACCGCGACGGCCCCGTCGAGGAAGGCGACCTCGACGCAGTTCGCGTTGGCAGAGCTGTGACTGCTCTTCCGCCAGGGGGTGGTGGTCGGGTCTGGCGCAGGCATCCCGCGCTCCTCTCCAGTGCTCGTGCGGCCCGGTGCTGCTCGCCGGTCAGCCGAGCTCAGCGGCGATCTGGACGATCAGCTCGACCGTTGCAGCGGGTGCAAGGGCTGCCTGCAGGATATTCCCCAGCGCCAGCCGGTAGCCGCCAGGTCGGCGTCTCCTCGAGGAACAGCCCCGTCGCGTGGTTCTCCACGAACACCAGGGCCGGCTCCTCGGAGAACTCCAGGATCACGAACGGCCCTTGCAGCCCGGCGTGTGCGCCGGCCGTCAGCGGCACCACCCGCAGCGTCACGTGCGGTCGCTCGGCGGCGCCGAGCAGGTGCTGCAGTTGCCGGTGCATGACCCCGGGCTCGCCGACCGGGCGGCGCAGTGCCCCCTCGTCGACGACCGCGAAGA
>JBGSWT010000546.1:0-3193 GCA_041751815.1 Pseudonocardiaceae bacterium | reverse complement strand
GTGCTGCCCGGCGGCAGGTCCGGTACCGCGGCCACCACTCCGCCGACCAGCAGCCACCCCAGCCACAACAGCAACGCACTCACCGCTGCTGAGAGCCCGGTGGCGAGCAAGGTGAGCCGGGCACGCAGCCCCGGCCCCCGGCGGGGTCTCACCAGGCGCCCGTCATCAGGCACTCATCACTATTCAATCAGCCGGGCGCAGCGTCGGCGCTGGGCACTCGGTAGCCGGAGCCGACCACGGTCTCGATGATGCCCGGCTCGCCGAGCTTTTTGCGCAATGTCATCACGGTCACCCGGACCGTGGTCGTGAACGGGTCAGCGTGTTCATCCCACACCCGCTCCAGCAGCTCCTCGCTGCTGACCACCCCTCCCCCGGCCGAAAGCAGCACCTCGAGCACCCCGAACTCCTTACGAGTGAGGTCAATCGGGATGCCGGACCGGCTGACGGTGCGCCGGGACGGGTCCAGCAGCACGCCGGCGGCGCTGAGGACCGGGGGCACCGCGGGGGTGGCCCGGCGCCCCAGCGCACGCAGCCTGGCCACCAACTCAGCGAACGCGAACGGTTTGGCCATGTAATCATCGGCACCTAGGGACAGCCCGGCCACCCGATCAGACACCGTGCCGCTGGCGGTGAGCATCAATACCCGAGTCAACGCACCGGATCCAGTGATCTCGGCGCACAGCTGGTCACCCGACATCCCGGGCAAGTCGCGGTCCAGGACCACCACGTCGTACCGGGTCACCGCAGCCTTCTCATGGCCACTGTCGCCGTCGTAGGCGACGTCCACGGCCATGCCTTCACGGCGCAAGCCACGAGCAACCGCGTCGGCCAGTGGCTGTTCGTCCTCCACGATCAGAATGCGCACCCCTCAACGGTGCCACACCCCCCGGACGCCGCGGCGACGGCTCACCGCAGAGCCGGGTTAACTCAGCGCCCGGGGCGCCTTGACCGCGGTGGGTTCACCCATCGAGCCGATCAATCCGGCCGCCCACCCGGTCACTGCTCTGGCGACGTCCTGAGCGGTCAGGCCGAGATCCGAGAGCACCTCGTCGCGGGAGCCGTGCTCGAGGAACCGCTGCGGGATACCGAGATCACGAAGTGGCACGTCGAGCTCGGCATCACGCAGCGCAGCGGCCAGCGCCCACCCGAAACCGCCATGCCGCCCACCATCCTCCAAGCTGACGACCAGCCGGTGTCGCCCCGCCATCCGCATCAGCACTCCGGGCACCGGCAGCACCCAGCGCGGGTCGACAACGGTGACCCCGATGCCCTGGTCGGCGAGCCGTTGTGCGGCAGCCACCGCGAGCGTGGCGAAAGCGCCGACGCCCACCAGCAGGACGTCATTTCCCTCCGCCGGCCCCGGCCGGGCTAGCACGTCGACCCCCTCGACCCGTTCCACAGCCGGCACCGACTCGATCACTGCGCCCTTGGGGAAACGCACCGCGGTCGGTCCGTCGTCCACCGCGATCGCCTCGGCCAGCTCTTCTCGCAACGTGGCGGCGTCCCGGGGCGCGGCCACCCGGATCCCCGGCACGATCCCCAGTACCGACAGGTCCCACATGCCGTTGTGGCTGGCACCGTCATCACCGGTGACGCCGGCCCGGTCCAGCGTGATGGTGACCGCGGCGCCGAGCAACGCCACGTCCATCAACAGCTGGTCGAATGCGCGGTTGAGGAACGTGGAGTACAGCGCCACCACCGGGTGCAATCCACCCAGGGCCAACCCTGCCGCCGACGTGACCGCGTGCTGCTCGGCGATGCCGACGTCATAACAGCGGTCCGGGAAATGGGTGGCGAAGGCGGCCAGGCCGGTCGGGCCCGGCATCGCTGCGGTGATCGCAACCAGATCCTCGCGCTCACCGGCTAATCTGATCAACTCCTCGGTGAACACACTGGTCCAGGAGATACCGGCGGGCGCGATGGGCACCCCGGTCTCCGGATCCATCACCTTCACCTGGTGCATCAGCTCGGCGGCATCCTTCTCCGCGGGCGGGTAGCCGTTGCCCTTGCGCGTCACCGCATGCACGATCACCGGTCCACCGAAGTCCTTGGCGCGGCGCAAGGCGGACTCCATGGCCTGCATGTCATGCCCGTCGACCGGACCCAGATACTTCAGCCCCAGGTCCTCGAAGAGGATCTGGGGCGTCAGGGCGTCCTTGAGACCCCGTTTGGCCGCGTGCAGACCGGCATAGATCGCCCGGCCCACCACCGGAGTGCGCTGCAGGGCCTGCTTACCGGTGCGCAGCACCCGCTCGTAGCCCGGCTGCAGCCGCAGGGTGGAGAGGTGATCGGCCAGCCCCCCGATGGTCGGTGAGTAGGAGCGGCCGTTGTCGTTGACCACGATGACCACCGGCCGCTGCTGGCCAGCAGCGATGTTGTTCAGCGCCTCCCAACACATCCCGCCGGTCAGCGCGCCGTCGCCGACCACCACGACGACGTGCCTGCGCGCCGGGTCGGTGTTCCCACCGTGGGCGAATGCTTTTGCCAGCCCGTCGGCATAAGACAAAGCGGCCGACGCGTGGCTGGACTCCACCCAGTCGTGCTCGCTCTCCGCGCGGCAGGGGTAGCCGGACAAACCACCCCGCTTGCGCAACCGGTCAAATCCCTCGGTCCGCCCAGTGAGGATCTTGTGCACGTACGCCTGGTGGCCGGTGTCGAAGAGCACCGGGTCGTGCGGAGAATCGAACACTCGATGCACCGCGAGGGTGAGTTCCACCGCGCCGAGGTTGGAACCCAGATGCCCTCCGGTGCGGGACACCTTGTCGACCAGGAAGGTGCGGATCTCGGAGGCCAACTGGGTCAGCGCTTCCGCATCGAGGTCCTTGACATCCTGCGGGCTGCGCACCGACTGCAATAGCGTCACCGATCCCCCAATCTACCGACGGCCCAGTCTACGGAGAAGACGTCAGCGGGCTAGCGCAGCCACGCACTCGACGTGGTGAGTCATCGGGAACGTGTCCAGTGCCCGAACCTCCAGCAGCCGGTAACCGCACTGGAGATAGGCCGCGATGTCGCGCGCCAGCGCCGCCGGATCACAGGCCACCTGCACGATGCGATCGGGCCCGCGGTTGGCCACCGCTGCTGCCACCTCCCGGCCGGCTCCACGCCGGGGCGGGTCGAGCACCACCACGTCCGGACGGCCAGGCAGGTGATCCAGCGCCCGCTCCACCCGGCTGGTGACGAACTGCACCAG
>JBGSWT010000545.1:0-5658 GCA_041751815.1 Pseudonocardiaceae bacterium | reverse complement strand
GCGGAGTGGGCCCAGGCGCATGCCGAACGCGCGGAGCTCGTCGGCCTGCTGCGCGCCGAGGGCCTGCTCGGGGCCGAGGAGACCGAAGACGACATCGTGGTGGCGATGCACGCGTTGCTGGCCCGCACGCCGTGTCAGCTGCTGCTGGCCTCGCCCTACGACGTGGTGGGCGAAGTACGGCAGCCCAACCTGCCCGGCACCATCGATGAGTACCCGAACTGGCGGTTGCCGCTGTCGGCGACCTTGGAGGAGCTGCAGCGCGATCCGCGGGTCCGGCGAACGGCGGAAGTCTTGACCGCGGGAGTGGCGGGCGGCGATACGCCGCTACCGACCTGACCGCTCTGACCGCTCGGCGTCCAGCCGGTCGAGCAGGCGGCGCGGTGCGACCATCCGATAGGCGTCCTCGACCAGCTCGGCGACCTCCTGCCAGAAGGCCTCGTCGCGCTCGACGTCGAGGTACACCCCGATCCAGCCGCGCCCGCCCACGTAGGGCGGCCGGAAGAAACGCCGCGGATCAGCTTCTACCAGTGCCTGCTGGGCACCAGCCGGAGCGTGGCACCCACCTCCCCCGTCGACGCATTCAGCGGGCTCAACGGGGTAATTCGGCCGTCCGTAACCCCGCTGAGCCCGCTGAATGAGCTCGCCGGGTCCATGGGTAGGTGATGAGGGCCCAGAAGGTGGCGCCTAGGGCTAGGCCGGTGACGATGTACCAGGGCCAGGGGCCGAACAGGTCCAGCAGGGATGTCACGGTCGGCTTGGCGTTGAGGAAGCCGTAGTTGGTCCCGGCTACCTGGTTGAAGGCCAACATCACCACCACCCAGCCGACCGTGACGAGCAGCGCGATCCGGTAACTGCGCCAGTCCGGTCGCAGCCCCACCCCCCAGGTCAGGTAGATCGCGGCCCAGAGCACCAGGCTGTGCATGCCGAAGAACGCCAGGAACTGCTGCGAAGGGAAGTCGGGTCCGTTGAGTTCTGGACTGAGGAACGCCTGCGAGGTGAGCGTGAGACCCCAGAAGTAGGTCAGCGCGAAGGCCATCCGGGAGTGCGACCACAGCGACCACAACGTGGCCATCGCCGCCAGGTCACACAGCGACAGCGGCAGCGAATGGATGATCCCTTCCTGCCCGGGCAACAGCCAATAAACCTCCACCGGCACCAGGAATGCGGCGAACACCACTGCGATCATCCGGCTCAACAGCAGCTCGGTCGACGTGCCGCGGTACCGCCGGCCCAGCGCCACCAGCACAGCCGCCACCACGGCGAGCACGACGACCACCAGACCGTGAGACAGCCCGAACGGCATGAAGGGGCGCGCCGTCAGCAGCGGGTCCACACCGGCAAGCGTAGTCGCCTCACTGCCTGACCCGGCTGTCCAGCGCGGCGAGCTGATCGGGCCAGCGGCGCAGGCGAGCTTTACGCAGGTTCTGGCGCACCTTATCCGACGGTGCCCGGTCGGGATCCCGGCCGCGTTCACGCTGGGTGTCGGGCTAACGTCGGCTAGCCACCGTGCCGAACTGGAGGTGGACATGCTGCTGACCGACAGCATCGACAAGGCCATTCGGGTCCAGTACTCAGTAGTGGCCAACCACGTGCAACGGGTACGCCGACGCCATCCCGGCGCCGAACCGGCCGAGATCATCGCAGCGCTGGAGAAGCAGTACCTGGCTACAGTGACCCGCACCGGAGCAGCCGTGGGCGCGGTTGCCGCCATGCCGCGGTCGCGGCTGGCACGCACACTCACCACCGCGGAGACAGGTGCGTTTCTGGAGACCACTGCGCTGTTCACCCTGGCCGTCGCTGAGGTGCACGGAATTGAAGTGCACGACGTCGAACGGCGGCGGATGCTGCTGTTCGCGATTGTCTTCGGCAGTGGCCGACCGGGGCTGTCCCGCAGCGGAGTGCGCCGGTGGCTGATCACGAGGTACCCCACCAAGCGCTGGATTCTGGCGATCAGCAAGGTCCTGCCGTTCGGCATCGGTGCGGCGATCGGCGCGGTGCGCAACCGGGCTTACGGCCGGATGGTGGTGGCCGCATGCCGGCAGGTGTTCGGTTCTGCTCCGGAGTCGGAGTCGCTGGTAATCGACGATCACCGGCCGGTGACTCCGGCACCCGTGGTGCTCAAGAACGGCCAGGCGCCGGCCCTAGCGCCGGTTGAAGTCCCAGTGCCGGTTCACGTCCCGGCGCCGGTTCAGGCCACAATGGTGCCTCCGGTCACCGGGAAGTACCGGCCGCTGTTCGATTACCTCGCTGCGCGCGACAGCGATCGAGTCGAGGTCGGCTTCTTCGAGATCGACCAGATGGTGACCGGAGGACTGCCGAAGTCGGCGTCGGCGCAACGGGGTTGGTGGAGTAACTCGCCCGCCCGCGTCCAGGCCAAGGCATGGCTGGCCGCCGGCTTTCAGGTCACTGACGTCGATCTGAAAGCCACCACGGTGCACTTCGAAAGGCGCAGCGCTCAGGGATGACCACCCCGGCCGTCCCGACGAGCCGGCGATTCGCATTCAGCAGGCTCAGCGTGGCTAATCGAGGCCCTGCTACCCCGCTGAGCCCGCTGAATGCGGATGGTGGGGGCTTGACTCGGAGCAACGCGGCCGACGGGAGGGCGCTGTGGCTGGTTGCGCATTGCCCGCAGGGCGGTGTACGGGGAACGGGTCAGGGGACTTTGGCGCCGCGCAGGACGGTGGCGGGGGTCGCTCCGAGGGGGAGCAGGAACGGTGGCCGGAAATGCTCAATCGAGCGCGGGGGTAGCCGGGGCAACGGGCGATGGGGAAGAACCGGTGGGGACGGACGTCGCAGCGCGGCCCGATCCATCGCTGATCATGCAGGTCGGCATGAGCTTTTGGCCCTCCAAGACCCTGCTGTCGGCGATTGAGCTGGGCTTGTTCACCACACTCGGTTCGGGCGAGGTCACCGGGCCCGCGATCGCGGAGCGGCTCGAGCTTCGCAGTCGTGCGGTGTATGACTTCCTCGATGGGCTCGTCGCGCTGCACCTGCTCGAGCGAGAAGGGCAGGGCAAGGCGGCTCTCTACCGCAATACCGCGGAGACAGCACAGTTCCTTGATCGAAACAGCCCCGCCTACATCGGCGGCTTTCTGGAGATGTCCAATTCCCGGTTATACGGCTTCTGGGGTGGCCTGACCGAAGCCCTGCGCACGGGCAGCGCTCAGAATGAGATCAAAGACACCGGCCGCTCGATGTTCGAGGAGGTCTACTGCGACCCCGCCCGCCTGGAGCAGTTCATGCAGGCGATGGCGGGAATCTCGATAGGCAACTTCCATACCCTGGCCCACAAGTTCGACTTCCACCGCTACCAGACCGTCTGCGACGTAGGCGGTGCCACCGGTCAGCTGTCGATCATCCTGGCCCAGCACCACCCCCACCTGCGGTGCACCACCTTCGACATTCCGTGGTGGAACCGATCGCCACCCGCACCATCAAGGAGGCCGGCCTCAGCGACCGAATCAGCGCGGTCTCAGGCGACTTCTTCGCCGATCCGCTGCCCAAGGCCGACGTGATCACGATGGGGATGATCCTGCACGACTGGAACCTGGAGCGAAAACTACAGCTCGTCACGGCGGCCTTCGAGGCACTCCCTCCCGGTGGTGCTTTTATCGTCATCGAGAACTTAATCGACGACGATCGGCGGGAGAACGTCTTCGGACTCATGATGTCGCTGAACATGCTGATCGAGTTCGGAGACGCCTTCGACTACACCGGCGCCGACTTCCGATCGTGGTGCACCGACGTGGGCTTCCGGTCGGTGGAGGTGCTTCCCCTTGGCGGCCCGGCCAGTGCCGGGATCGCCTACAAGTAGCAGCCTCCTTTCACATCTGGTCGAGCGCGAGGGGTGAATCAGATTGGGCGGCATGCTGCTCAACGCAAGAGAGCTCAAGGGCATCGCCACCGGAGAGATCAGTCTGGTGTTCCGCCGCTGGCAAAAAGCCAGCGTGAAGGCCGGCACCCAACACCGCACGGGGATCGGCGTGGTCGCCGTCGACTCAGTCGACGTGCTCGAGGAATCCGGCCTCACCGACACAGACGCGCGATCCGCTGGTCATCCTGACCGAGCCGCCCTTCTCAAGGCACTAAGCAGATACGGCGACGGGGATATCCATCGGATCCAGCTCCATTTCGCCGGCCCCGACCCGCGGATCGCGCTGCGGGAATGCGCCGACCTCACCGCGGACGAGATCACCGCAATCCAAACCCGACTGTCCCGGATGGACGAACGTAGCTCATTCGGCCCTTGGACGCAGGAAACGCTGCGGATGATCGCCGAACATCCCGGCGTACGGGCGCCGGACCTGGCCGCGCGCATCGGCCGTGGTACACAACCGTTCAAGGTCAACGTACGCAAGCTCAAGGAGCTCGGCCTCACCGAGAGCCTCCCGGTCGGTTACCGCCTGTCTCCGCGAGGCCGCGCCTTCCTGGACCATATCGACGCAACGGCCCACCGGCGCTGATCTTCTCAATCGCATCGACTCCCGAGGAGGATATGTAGTCGGCTGCGGACGTGCCGAGCAGCGCAACTTTCGACGCCGAGTTGCCCAGTACGGCACATCCGAACGCCGTGACACGCCTTCCGAAGGCCAGGTGTCCGAAAGGCCCGCAGAGCGGATGACACCGCACGCTGGTATGGCTACACAGCGATAAGTCAGCATCCATGTGGCATTTCCAGCAGCAGGAGCTGCGCAACGCCGGAAAGGTCGTCGCAGATCTGGGCGGGGCGGGCGCGGTCAGCCGGGTGGCCAGAGTAAGGAGCCGCGCGGGCTGGACGCCCCTTACTCTCGGCCTCACAGTGGAGTGTCAGGGACAGTGGCCTGTCAGGGAACGCTGAGATCGTCGTAGGCGTACCAGGTACTGGCGTCGAGGACGTCGGCGGGCCGCAGCGGTTCTCCCAGCAGCGTCACCATGATGTCGTCGAGCCGGTGGCCTACCGGGGCATCAGCGTTAGCCACGGTAGGTTGGTACGTTCGGCCGTGTTTGGCCATCCACCTTTCCCAGACTCGGTCTTCGTTGCAATGATTGAGGTAGAAGACTGGGTCGTTCGGAGAGCTCCCAGGTAGCATGTCGCCGGCCACCCAGACGTGCACTCGGTTATGTAGCTGTGAGTTTTCCAGGACGGGGTCTTCCGCCGTGGGAGGGCGTTGCAACCAGCCCTCGACCTTATTGCGAAAGCTCTCGGTAGCGGAGCTCCACGGTGATGCGTCATAGTTCTCGTCTTCGAGCGCCCAGTTGAGATCGGCGATGGTGGGCAGCTTCGGCGTCTCAACACCGGCATTACGCTCCAAGCGGCGCTCCTCGACCGAATACAGGGCGTCGCCGCGGTCCTCGATACGCAGCCGCATATCTCCGAGTGGCCCGCTGGTCACCTGGCCGCGGGACTCGCCAAGGTACCTGTCGCTCCACAGTTCCCCCTCGCGCTGTGCGGTTTCGGACAGCTCACCGTGCGTGGCCCAATCCCAGTACGGTAGGGCCGTGTCCGCGTCCGTGACGCGTTGGAGCTGCTCTTCCAACCGGATCAGGAACAGCCGGTGCCAGGGAAGGAAGATCGGCCCGCCATGGGCGAGGTTGCGCAACGGCTCCAGCGGCGGGGTCACGACCTGCATCGCCAGGTAGTGCCAGATGACGAACACATCCCACACCGACAGCTCCTGG
>JBGSWT010000544.1:0-1734 GCA_041751815.1 Pseudonocardiaceae bacterium | reverse complement strand
CTGGGCAGCCTGCGGTACTGGTCGGTACTCGGCCACCACGCCTACCGCGACGAGTTCTGGGTGCAGCCCGACGGCAGCGACGTCGCCACGCCGGTGGGCCACCGGGAGCTGGTGACGCTGCTGCTGACCGAGCTGGACAGCGTCACCGTGCGAACGGCCGACGATCGGTCCGATGGACACCGCGGACAGCGACGGCAGGCCGAACTGGCCGCCCAGATCGACAACAGCGTGGCCCGCACGGCCCACTACCTGCAACGGCGACGCCCGCCGCAACCGGACGTCACAGATCCATGGGCACTGACCCGGCGCGCCGAGCAGTCGTTGCTGTTCGGGCACCCTTTCCATCCCACGCCCAAGAGCGCCGAGGGATTCAACGCGCAGGACCTCGCAACCTACGCACCTGAGCTGGGCACCTGCTTCACCCTGCCCTATTTCGCGGTCGCTCCCGAGCTGCTCGTCGAAGACCGGGTGTCCCCCGCGCTCTGGATCCCCCCTGAGGTCCAGCAGCAAGCACAACGGCTGCTCGGCGTCGATCGGGCCGGCTACGCGCTGCTCCCGGTGCACCCCTGGCAGGCCGGCTACCTGCTGCAGCGCGACGCTGTTCGCGCCCTGGTAGCCGACGGTGGCCTGGTGCCCCTCGGCCCGCTCGGCAACGAGGTGTACCCGACCTCGTCGGTGCGCACCGTGTGCGATCCCGGCTTTGCCACCTCGTGGAAGCTGCCGCTGCACGTGCGGATCACCAACTTCGTCCGGAACAACCCGCTGGAACACGCACGGCGGGCCGCCGACGCCGGACGGCTGCTCAAGGCACTGCGCAGGAAGTGGACCTACGACGGCTTCGAGGTGGTGCTGGAGACCGGGTATCGCACGATCGACGACACCGGGCTGGCCGCCGATCTCGCCGTGCTGTACCGGGAGAACCCCTTCACCACTCGCGAACAGGCGCCCCTGGTGCTGGCGGGCTTGTTGGAGGAGAACCCGGAGGGGACCGAACCCGAGCTGCTCCGGTACGTCCGGCAGGCGGTCGGGCGCCCGGCAGGCCGGCTACCCGCTGACCACGTCGCCGAGTGGTTGCGTCGTTACCTGGGGATCTCCCTGCTGCCGCTGCTCGCGGTGTTCTCCGAGCACGGCGTGAGCCTGGAGGCCCACGTGCAGAACTCGTTGCTGCACCTGGAAGACGGCTGGCCGGCTCGGTTCTTCGTGCGCGACATGGAAGGCGCCAGCGTGAGCCGCCAGCGGTGGGAGGCGGGTAACCGTGCCGCGTTGGCCGCCGACAGCCCGGCGCTCTACGACGACGCCGAGGCGTGGCTGCGCCTGAAGTACTACGTCGTCACCAATCACCTCGGCCATCTGGTGCACGTCCTGGGCCGGCACGCGCAGATCGACGAGCGGCGGCTGTGGCAGGTAGTGCGAGAGCAGCTGCGCGATACTGCCTCCGAGCGGAACACTGGGTCCGACCGGTGTGGGGCGTCCGACCGGTATGTGGCCGACCTGCTCGGCTCGCCGGTGCTGCCGGCCAAGGCCAACCTGATCGGCCGCTTCGCCGGACGCGGAGAGCGGCCACGGTATGTGGACATCCCGAACCCGATGCACGGCGTGAGTCGATGATCAGCATGAATGATGCTCTGAGCACGCTGATCCAGGAGGGTCTCGACGGCAGCGGACCGGTGTGCCTGTACGGGTATGACCTGGATCAGTTGACCGGCCATGTCAGCCGGGTGGTCAGCGCGCTGC
>JBGSWT010000543.1:0-3545 GCA_041751815.1 Pseudonocardiaceae bacterium | reverse complement strand
GAGGATGAGGTCGGAAAAGGACAGTGTCGGGCTGACGCCGGCGAGATCGGGCGGGGACCTGCGCAGCAGCGCGCGCAACCGGGCGAGCAGCTCCTCCAGTGCGAATGGCTTGGGCAGGTAGTCGTCGGCGCCGGCGTCCAGCCCGGCGACCCGGTCGGAGACTGCGTCCCGCGCGGTGAGCACCAGAATGGGCAGGTCGTCACCGCCGCCGCGGAGTCGCCGGCACACTTCCAGACCGTCCACCCTCGGCATCATCACGTCGAGCACCATCGCGTCCGGGCGCTGCGTGGCAAGCACGTCCATGGCTTGCTGGCCGTCGCCCGCCAGCTGCACGGTGTAGCCGTTGAACTGCAACGACCGGCGCAACGATTCCCGAACCGCCCGGTCGTCATCGACCACGAGGATGCGCATGCGGTCAGTGTGTACCCCCAGCCTGAGAGCGACCTTAGACGGCCGGACCCGGTCAACCTGCGGCGCGCTGTGGATCAGCTTCGGAGCTTTCTGGGCGCGGTTGACCATTGATCGTGATTGGCTTTTCAATGAGATGCGGCTCAGACTTAGAGCCAGAAGGCGCAAACCAGGGATCATGTGCAGGCGCGTCCGGACACAGTGTCCATTTTCGGGCGACTCGGTCGACACCTATCGGGTACACCGTCAGGGCACCGTCGGCCTCGATGTGTAGCCGGAGAAAATGCTTGAGGTCCTGGTGGTGCTGGGCTCCGTACCCCTCGGTTTGGTGCAGGCCAAAGCAGTTGGTGGCCCAGAGATAGCTCGACAGCCCCACCATTCCCCCGATGCCACCCACCAGGCCGACCAGGCCGAGGAAGGCGGCCAAGGACCATCCGCCGCCAAGCCCGAAGGCAGCCGACAGCCAGGAGGCGGCGATCATGACCCCGGCCACGCCCGCGACCTGCAGCGTCGAATGAACCATCCCAATCAGGAATCGGCCGACGCCCCTGGCATCGTGGGCGAAGCGCACCGTCCCAACCAAGGATACGATCATAAAGAGGATGAGGAGAAAAAACGTCGGGCTCTCCCACACCGCGTGCCGCACATCAGCGACGCCAAGCGAGACGTGGCGGTCTCCTAGATGTAGGCCCAGCATGAACGCCAACAGCACATGGACCGCGCCGAACACCCCGGCCAGGGGAAGGTTATAGGGAGGAAGCAGCCAGATCCGCTTCCGCAACCGTTTCGATACCGCCGGTGACGGATAGGTGCCGGCTCTGCGGTAGGCGATGGCTCCTTCTGCGCCGGGAAGGTCTATGCGCTCAGGAAGGTTGTGCGTGGGATGCAAAAAGGCGCCACCACCGCCCGAGCGGATGTGCTGACGAAATCCATCCTCCTCCTCGTAACGGCAGTAATAGTGCTTTCCACTCTTGAGGGACAGCAACATCCGAGCACCACTTGGCTGGATGATCTCCCGCTCGAGGTACTCCACATCCCGGTCGGAATGGATCTCGTCCTGCTTCCGGCCACTGTCAACCTCCTTCGCCATGCACAAGATGATGCGATCCCCAGCCGCCACCCGCTCGACGGCGACATCGGCGAAATACCGCAGCTGGGCTTCATCGATGTAGGACCCGAACTGGATATCGATGCCCCACAACCACCACCCGTTCGGGAGCTTGACCGCGAAGTAGCTCCGGCGCTGGCGCGTTCTCCATCCACCGATCCAGCGGCTCCGGCAGAAGATGCTGGTGAAATTGACCAACCCGTCATACCAATCGTGGCTTCCCGGAATGGCGAAGAGCTCAGGAGCTTCTCCGAGGACGCACGGCAGTGCCGCCCGGTACGGACCAAGCATGCGGTTCTGGTACTCCACGGCCGTGGGCACCGGATACACCTGGTCGCCCCCCATGACAAGAATCCGCCCCCGCTCAGTGGCGTGGGTCTCGCCGTCCCAGTCGAGCTTGAGCTCTTCGGTGGCCAGCAGCCGGGCCATGGTGTAGGTCGAGTTCCACCCATCGCCGACATCAGCCACATAGTCCAACCACAGATCGGCCGCCCCGGAGCGGTCCGGGACCTCGGCCGGCTCCAACGCCTGCAACTCCCGGCTATCGGCATAGGAGCTGAACACACCTGATAGCAGGACCCGCACCGCGGTGTCGATGAGTTGGTGGGGATCGAGCCAGCGCACCATGGGCCTGCGCACGAACCCGAGCTCGGAAGGATCGGACGGGCGAGGGGGGCACGGCGGAGGCGGGTCGGCGGAAGTCGCACGTGTCTCAGCCATGCTCAGCATTCTTGCAGCGGGAACGGGCTAGACGCGCACCAGCAGGGCGCCCCGGTCGACGCGCATCCGCAACGCCCGCACTTCACCCACCGGATCGCCATCGAGTTGGGCCAACTCTGGAGCCTCTGTGCTGATGATGACGGTGCGGCCTTGCCAGTGCTGCACTATCCCGTGGCCACGGCAGCGGCGAGCCACCACCCGCGCGGTCACCGCCAGCCATCCGAAGATGCCCCTCGGCCCGAGAGTCACGACATCCAGCAGCCCGTCGTCCACCCTTGCCTCGGGCATCAACACCAGCCCGGCAAGAAGCTTGCCGCAGTTGCCGACCACCACCGTGCGGACCTGACGGGGCGGCTCAATCCGGCCATCCACAGCCAGGTTGATCGGGGCCCTCGGACCCTTCAGCGCGCGCAGTCCGGAGATGAAATACGCAAGCGGGCCCAGTCGGGCCTTCATCTCGTGCGGTGCGCCGGCCATGATTGCCGCGTCAAAGCCTAACCCGGCCATCACCATAAACACCTGCTCCTCGGCGCGGTCGTCGATCATCACCCGGCCGACGTCGATCGCACGGTTGCTCCCGGACAACGCAATCCGGGTGGCACGGGCCGTGTCGCCCAGCACAATGGCGAGATTGCGGGCCAGCAGGTTGCCGCTGCCCGCGGGTACCAGGCCCAGTGCGGTTCCTGATCCGGCGAGGACTTGCGCAACATGGCGGATCGTGCCGTCCCCACCGCAGACGAGGACAACGTCGGCGCCAGCGGCTAGTGCGATCCTGGCCTGACCGCCACCCGGATCCTCGACGGTGGTCTCAAGCCACAGCGGGGACGCCCACCCCAGCTCCGCGCACACCCTGGTGATCTGGGTCTGTACCTTCGCCAGGTCGCCGACGTTGCTCGGGTTGACCACCACGGCCGGCAACGGGCAGTCCGGCAGCGAGTGCGGCGTCGCGCACCTCCTGGTGGTATCGCTGGGAGCTTTCGCGCGTGCCTGCGCAGCGCCGCCGGGGGCGCGCACGTCAGATGATCCACTGGGTGCCCGCTGAGCTTCGACTACCTCAGCAGTGCGCATCGACGTAATCTGGGCGGGGTTGGTGATACGGACCGACACCATGTCGGTGTTCCCGTCCCGGCGTGAACGACAGCCGTGTCATGGTGCGGCCGAGAACGACGCGGGCGAGGATGCCGTGCGCACGAAGAGTAGTCGGCCTCGGCGAACATTACCCTCAATCGGCTCACCATGCCACCGGTGCCGATCGAACTGTTTACCAATAACGTGCGGTACCGCTGCTCATAACGGACATATCCTTATT
>JBGSWT010000542.1:0-3047 GCA_041751815.1 Pseudonocardiaceae bacterium | reverse complement strand
TCGCATCCTGCGCCGGAGCGACCAGCAGCTCCACGTTGCGCCAGCCGTGCTCGGTGACGCGGCGAGCGGCGACGGCCAGCATCGCCGGTGCCTCGTCGATCCCGATGATTGTCCCGGTGGCACCGATCTTGTGCTGTAGCAGCTCGAAACACAGGCCGGTGCCGCAACCTACGTCGAGCACCATATCCCCACGGCGCAGCGGCAGCTGGTCCACAACCAGCTCCCGCCACTCCTGATAAGGCGCGGTGCGCCGCTCGTAGTCAGTGGCCTGATCGTCATAGGCGGCCAACACGCTTCCCGAGCCGGACATGATTTTTCCTTCCAGTCATCTCGGCGGGCGCGCCCCGTCCTGGCCCCGGCGGGCGATGAAAGCGGCGTTGGTCAGCCCCGCCGCCCGATCGGTCTGCTCGGTGACTTGTGGTTGGTCGTAGTGCCTGCCGGGCGGCGAAGGTGACGGCAGCGAGCCCGGGTTGGCTCAGGGCCAGCAGGGCCTTGGTGCACTCCCGCTGCACAGCCAGCAGCTCGCTAGTGATCTCGAACCACGTGTCGATCAGCTCGTCCGGGTTGACCACCCGGCTGGGGTATCTCCCGCGGTCGCCCATGCACCGTTGCCAGGTCTGCCCCCAGGGCACGGATCACCGTGTCCATCGCGTCCTGGCCAGTGTGGGCGGCCTTGCGAAATAATCCGGTGTGGACGTGGCAAGAAAGGTCATAGCTGTCCCTTCCCGAATGACGGCGTACATCGGACCGGGGTGGCACGCCTCGACCCGGCGCAGCCGGACCCACGAGCATTGACCGTAGGGACCGAACGCCGGGTGGCAAGGCTGTAGCAGGCACACCACCTGAAGGCACCAATGCCCGCCCAGGGCGCGCGGGAGAACTACGAGGTTAGGAGCGGTGAGGAATACGCCGTGATCGCCGTCGATGTCGTAGGCCAGTGGCTCCGGGCGCTGTAGAGGTGGCACGCCCGAAGGGAACTCGAACCGTCCGTGGCCGTTGATGTAGCGGCTGATGTAGCCGCGGGCCAGCTTGATGCCCTCGCCTGGGACAATTGGCTCGTGCCTCATACGGAGAACGGCGGGACGCGACTGTTCTGGAAGGAGAGCGGCGCCGGCCCGGCGGTCCTGCTCATCCAGGGCATCGGCTACACCCATGACATGTGGTACCGCACCGTGCCGGCCCTGTCCCCTCGCTACCGGGTCATCCGGTTCGACAACCGGGGAGTGGGGATGAGTGACGTGCCCCCGGGGGCGTACCGCATCAGCGACATGGCCGAGGACGCCGCCGCTGTCCTCGATGCCGCCGAGATGGACGCCGCCTTCGTCGTCGGGGCCTCGCTCGGCGGCGCCATAGCTCAGGAGCTCGCGCTGCGGCACCCCTCGCGGGTGCGTGGGCTCGTGCTTGCCTGCACCCTGTGCGGCGGGCCGCGGATGGTCAAGGCCGAGCCCGAGGTCGCCGAGGTCGGTGCCAAGGTGCTCGCCCGGGGAGAGATGCCCGCGGAGGAAGTGATCCGGGTGTGGAACCCATACATCTACGACCCCGGCACCCCCGACGAGCGCATCGACGAGGACCTCGCGGTCCGGCTCCGGACCTACCCGAGCGCGCAGGGGTACCTGGGCCAGCTGCAGGCAGTGCTGTCGTGGTCGTCGTACGATCGGCTGCCCGAGATCACCGCACCGACCCTAGTGATCCACGGCGAGTCCGACCGCTTCGTCCCGCCTGGGAACGGCCGCATCATTGCCGAACGCATCCCCGGCGCCCACCTGACGCTCATCCCCCAGGCGAGCCACATGCTCTTCACCGACCAGCCCGAGGCCGCACACGGCGCCATCCTCGGGTTCCTAGACGAGCTCTGCCCGTCTGGGCGCTGACGCACCCGGTGGCGAGATGGCGTTACGGGAGCTGTTGCGTTGGCAGATGGCTGTTGGGCACCGCCACCGCCACCACCCGCAGCGCAGCCGACTGCCACCGCAGTATCGGCCGAGACCGAGCCCAGCTTGACCCCACTCACCGTCCCCCGGCGTGGCCGAGCGCGAGGTATCCGGTACCGAAGGCCAGCTCGTGGACCCGCAGGTCGGGGACGAACTGGGCTAACAGCCGCCAGGGCCGGTCGAAACCGGTGAAATCGTTGATGAACGGTGCGTGCAGGACGGTCACCCATGCCTGCAGCGGCCACAACCACGGGGCCGGCCACTTTCCGCCGGCAGCGGCCACCGGCGCGCCGGGACACAGGTGATCAAAAATGTGGTCCAGCGCCGCCGAGGACTGCAACACGTCGTGTACCGCACAGAACAGGGCGGCGTCCGCGGCGCCGTCGATCGGCGCACGCGCCACCGGAGCGGCGAGCAGGCGTACGTTGTCCCAACCGTGCCCGGCCACGCGCTCGCCGGCCACCTTGAGCATCTCCTCGGATTCGTCGATCCCCACGATCGTCCCCGAGGCGCCCACCTTGCGTTGCAGCAGCGGCAGGCACAACCCGGTACCGCAGCCCACGTCGAGGACCGTGTCGCCGCGGCGGGCAGGCAGCTTGTCGACCAACAGTTCGCGCCAGTGGCGAAAGGCGCCAGTCCGCTGCTCGTAGCGGCCGGCCTGGCTGCCGTAGGCTTCGGGAACCGGCTCAGCGCCAGCGGACACTGTCTCCATCGCGGGCCTCCTCAGAGATCGACGTAGGCGAGCGGGCGGGCGCGGTGCACACCGTGGCCGGTGTCTTGGTGCTCGGTGAGAAACTCGCCGAGCACGGCGGCGAACCGGTCGGGGCACTCCACGTGGGGCAGGTGTCCGCAGTCAGGGAACACCGCCAACCGCCCTGCGGGCAGGCGATCCACCGCGGCCTGAGCCTGGTAGGCGGGTAGCACGTAGTCACACGCCCCCCAGACGACCAGGGTCGGCATCGTCAACGTGTGGAGTTGGTCGAGCAGGACCTCACGCTGTCCGTTGACGTCGAACAGCGCGCGCGCCATGGCAGTGGCGGCCTCGAGTTGACCCGCCCGCTGTCCCAGCGCGTGCTGCTCGGTGACGAACTCGGCAGGCACCCGCCAAGGCTGGGC
>JBGSWT010000541.1:0-13379 GCA_041751815.1 Pseudonocardiaceae bacterium | reverse complement strand
TTCCGGAGGGTCGTGGTGACGACAACGAGGTCCAGTTCTTCAGGGCTGATGACGGCGTCGAAGCCGATAAGTGTCTTGTCGACGAGTCGGACACCGGTGAGTTCGTCGGCGACGTACTGGGCGAACCCGTGAGCGGGCGAGGCGTCGGCGGGGTCGGTGGCGCCGTTGGTGCCGGTGGCCATCGTGGTGGTCGGGTCGGTCATGTGGCGTCCGTTTCGTCGGTGGCCGCGAGATCTTCCGGCGTGACCTCGTAGATCAGAGCCATGAGGCGCCGCTCGTCCTCGGCGGTGAATTGGATGTCATCCAGGCACGTCAGGGGCCGACTGGACACCACCGGTTCCGTCGGTGGCCCGAACAGCTCCGTATCCCAGGCCTGTATCTGCGCGTCACCGGCCTCGGACAGGGCGCAGTCCTTGACGCCGCGGTGGTCGGGGTCGAACCACACCAGCCACCCGCGTTTGTCGAGCACGGACACGGTGAGGGTCTGGAGGTCGTTGGCTGGTACGCCATCGACCCACACGTCGTCACCGTGGCGGGTGACCATCCCGTAGGCGACTCCACGCAGGAGGGCGTAGAGCCGGAACTGGCGACGTTCGGGGGTGTCGGCGTCGGGGCTGTCGAAAGCGGCCAGTTCGGTGGCAACTTCCTCGACCGTCGCCGGGTAGGGTCCTTCGCCAGGGACGCCAGGAACTGCGTCGCGAGGCTGAATTGCCTCCTCGGCTTGAGCCCGGATCGCCCTAAGCGCATCGCGCTTGCGCGCGCTCATTGACGCTCACCTCCAATGTCCTTGACGGGCTTCCCGGGCGGCGCAAACGCCGGCTCGTCCGGACCACCGCCGAAGACCGGGCCGAAGGTGAGCACCACCATGACCAGCCCGACGATGACGCTGATGACGATCAGGCCAGCGAGTTGCACCCGGTCCCACGTGTGATTGGTCATGTGACATCCCTCCAGCCGGATTCCGCCGCTTCCGCCGCGATGGCCGGCGCGATGTTCTCCAAGACATCAGCCAGTCCACGGCGACCACCGAACACCCGCACGTAGTCCCGGTAGGGCAGGGACTTGATCGCCGCGGTGACCTCGGTCAGCAGGTCAGTTGTGACCGACCCGCGGACCACGACTGATTCCGCGGATTCGGTGGTGTGCGCGGAGTCGTCGAGGTCTCCCCGGAGGGTCTCGGGGCGACGTACCCGGGAGCGGACGTGGTCTATCACCACACTGCGGGCGATCCGGCTCAGCCACGCTTCGACGTTGCCCCCACGGTAGGTGTGTGCACTGCGCATGGCACGTAGGAGGGTGTCCTGAGTGAGGTCTTCGGTGAGGTGACGGTCTGCGGTGCGGGCGTAGATCCTGGCGTACACGAGGTCCCGGTCCACGGTTGTGAAGCAGCGCAGCGCCATCATGCGGCGGCCTTGCGGGCCTGCAGCTCGACGTGACGCGCGACTTCCCAGGTTCGGCGAGCGGCGATCGCTTCGGCGGCGGTGGCGTACCAGCCGAGACCGAGCCTGTCGCCGTCGGCGAATCCCGTCGCGTGCCATGGCTTGGCGCGGTGGGATGCTGTCGGACTGCGGGACACGCCGGTGACACCGCCTGAGGCCAACTGGTTCAGACCGCGAAAGGCTCGTCCTTTGATCGTGAGTACCGACTCCCCGAGTCGATCCGCGACCTCCGCGTTGCTCAGACCGGCCAGGTACTTCAGCTCGATCACGCGCCGGTTGATCTCCGGTAGTTGCGCTACGCGGTTCCGCAGCAATCGAGCGTCATGCCGGCGGGCCACTTCGTCTTCGGGGCTGGGTTGGTCGGTGCAGGAGTCCCGGATGTCAGCCACCGACGTTTCACACCGGTAGCGGCTGGTTTTGACGTGGTCCAGGACAAGGCGGATCGCGATGCGGACCAGCCACGCACCGACACCGTTCTCGCCCCGATAAGTCAGGGAGTCGAGGTGTGTCCAAGCGCGGAGGAATGTCTCGCTGGTGAGGTCTTCGGCTGTCGCGCGGTCCAAGAGGCGGCACCGGATGACCGAGAACACGAGATCGGCGTGTTCAGTGTAGATCCGGGCGAACGCGTCGCTGTCGCCACGTTGGGCTGCGGCTACCTCGTTCCAGCTCTGCTGTGTGCCTGCTGCGGTCATGCCGCCACCCCCTTCGACACTGCACGCCACCGGGAACTGGCCAGCGTCGCGGGTTTGATTCCGACCGCCTTGCACGCCATGAACAGCGACTCACCCATCCCGACGAGCCGCTCGACCTCGGCGATCGTGTCAGCGGCGGTGACCCGGGTCGGAACCCCGAGGTCGGGGACTGCGGCGGGGTCGTCGATGTCGACGTCGTGCCACGCCAGCGGCGGCGCCCACGCCTTGGAGTCCGCCCGTCGGGCAACGAGCGGGGACGTACCGGGCCGCCCGGACAGCGTCCGGTAGGTCGCGTGGATTTTGAGGCGGAGCCGGACGTGGTACCGGTCTTCGGTTTTGGCCCAGTCCAGCGCCCCCTCCGACACTCCGGCGGCATCGGCGATGTCACTTCGCCGATGCCCGAGTCGTGCCAGGGCTTGCAGTCGGCGCAGGGTGCCGATGTGAGTTGGTGGCAGCGGCACGGCCATGAGACGTCGCGCGGCGTGTACCCGCACAGCCTTGTTTCGGCCGTGCAGGATGTTGTGCAGCCCGGTCCGGTCCCAGCCGGCGAGCGTCGCGAGGTGGCAGAGGTTCTCGCCGCGAGCGAGGTGCGCTTCGATGCGGGCGCGGATCGGTTCGGGGTCGACGTAGCCGCCGATGAGTTTCCCGGCGGCCCGGAGTTTGGTGTAGTGCGGTTTGCAGTAGCCCTGGGCTTGGACCTTGCGCGGGCAGCCCCTGCGGCGGCAGGCGGCATTCATTCGGCACCCGCGATCTCTGTGACGTGCACGAGATGCCCGACACCGTTGATGTGCCCGTAGACCACCTCGTCATCCAGTGGCACACCAGTGGTGCGGATGAGTCGTAGCCCGTACTGCATCGCGGTGGGGTTCCCTGTCGCTTCACCCCACGGCGCGCGGAGGTAGCGGCCGGCCCAGTCGGCGATGGTGAACGTCGCGCCCGGGACGACGACGTGCTGGCAGTTGTCGGTGACACCATCTCGGATGGTGACGGTATGCCTGGCGAGGGGGTGCGGGTCGGGATGGATGGTCACGAGACACCTCGCAACCCGGCCCGCCTAAACAGCTCCAGGAATGCCAACCCCGTCGCTGTGACATCCGCGTCCGCGGAGTGCGCTGGCCGTGCCGAGAGGTCGAGCAGTTCACACACCTCCGCGAGGCCCGGGAGGTGATCCAATCCCAGTACCCCGGCGGCGTAGGCCGCCAGGTCCCACAGGCGGTGATGCCAGGCGGGGGTACCAACGTACTTACCGAGGAAGCCTTCCTCGAACATCGCCGTCAGGAACGCGGAGTCGAATGCCGGGTTGGATCCGGCGAGGGTGTTCCCGGACAGCACCTCGGCGAGACGGGCCACGTCCTCAATCTGACCCTGCGGTTCACCCGCGATGCGGTCGATGTAACGGTTGAGTCGCAGGGCCGCGACGTCGGCATTGGCTAGCGCGTCGGAGACGTCGTGCTGGGGGATGAAGTAGCCGCGCTCGTCGGTAGTTAGGTCCCACCAGGAAACCTCGACTGTCTGGTGGTGCGCAGGGTCAAGCCCGGTCGTTTCACAGTCCACAACGATTACATGTCTGGTCATCCGACTGCCCTCTTCGCTGCTCGACGCACCTCTCTGCAATCGCGGCAAAACCGCTCTCCGTATTTGTTCACGTAGGTGTTCTCTGCGGTGCGCCCGTGACCTCTACGACACGCATCGTCGAGACGTGGACGCCGACCTGGCCGCCGGTTAAATGCCTGCTCAGACGGGGTGGCCCACCGACAGTTCTCACGGCTGTAGCCGGAGTTGTTGTCGATCCGGTCGAGCGAGGCTCCATCTGTCCGGTCGCCCATGTCGGCGACAAACACCCAGAAGTCGGTGCGCCACCGGTCGCACACCGTGATGCCGCGGCCGCCGTAGTCGGGGTATTGCTTGTGCGCCTCCTCGTGACACCTGCGGATCATGCTTCGCCAGGTATGAATCAGCGGGTGACGCTTCACTCCTCCCTTCCAGTTCGGATTTCCGGCGCCGTCGTAGCTTCGACGCCCACGGGTCCGTGCCCGAGTGACAGCGGCAACTTCGACGCACACGTGTTTAGCGGGGTTGAGGCCGGTTGTCTCGACGTCCACCACGACGATGTGGCGCAGCTGTTCCGGTGCACTTCCGGGTGTCTCATCCTGCGAGCTATCGACCGGATGTGGTTTCATAGAGATCGGCGGTCCTTCCGGGACTAGCTGGTGCGCTTTGAGCGGGCGCTTCTGTTGTCGGGGCGGCCACCGGGGTTCAGAGCCTGGTGGCCGTTTCGCTTTTAGGCCACCGTCAACTCACGGCAGCAACGCTCCACGTCCGAGCGCAACATGGCCGCGTCCGGGATGGCTTCCGCACCCTCGCTCCATTTGCTGACGGCCGAGCGGTACAGGTCTTCAAGGACCGCCGAGGACGGGTACTCGTCGCGGTGCACTTCGAGTTCCTCGATGAGTGTGCACAGCGGCCAGCCGCCACACATCTCGTCGAGCCATGAACCAGCGGCAGCGCAATGACGACAGGTGCGGAAGTGCTCCCAGTAGTCCTCATCGACGTCAATCAGGCCGCGGATGTACTGGTAGCGCTCGCCAAGCTGAATGATCCGGTGACACTCGGAGCAGCTCACGGAGGCGTGGGCGGTGATCCATTGATCGGTGTAGTCCGCGAAGGGTTCGGCGTAGTCGATGGCACACATGGCCTGGTCAGGCCCCTTCCGGTTGCGCGGTCTCGTCGGTAGCCGGGGGCGTGAATAGCCGTCCAGGGCAGCCGAGGCGGGCTTCGATCTTGCGGGCGAGTCGTAGACTGATCCGCGTCTGCGCACCGGAGTGCATCTTTTGGACGTACCCGGTTTTGGAGCCGATGGCCTCTGCTATTTCCCGGCAGTTCAGGTCGTGTTGGGCGACGAGGGATCGGAGGAGGGCAGTGTTTAGGTGTACGGTCGCACGACCGGGGTAGTGCTTGGTGGACTTCCGGTCTCTGGCGTAGGCCATGGCGGCAGTATGGACAGGTGCCGGGCGGATGTCAAAGTGGACCAGCAGACCATGATCGGAGCAGCCGGGAGTGACCTCGAACCAGGCGTCACGTTGGAGCGGCCGTGAGTGAGCCGGAGCGTGTGTTCCCGCTGCGCAACGCCCAACGCGTGCACGATGCGCTGGTATCCAGGGTGCAGGCCGGCACGGCGGACGACGCCAAGAAAGCGTTGCTGTACCTGCTGGAGTACATCGGCGACCCAGGACGGTTCGTCGCGGGTGCGAACCTGTACGACAGCTACATCAGGGACCTAGTCGAAGACGCCTATGAACAGGCGGGACCGTGAGTGACCCTCCGATGCCTGCACCCATGTGCCTGCTGGTTCTTGAGCCAGAGGGCGTGTGGCGTTGCAACGAGTGCGGTGAATGGGTCGGCAGTCCGGAGGAGCACGCGGCCACTATTCACGGCGTGTTCGACTTCAGCGACTTAATCCTGGTGCATACAGACGACATCTGACCAGCTCGGTCAGCTGACCGCCCATCGCAGTTCACCGGCCCGTATCACTGCGCACGACACCGGTCCGGCCACCGACACCCCGGCGGCACGCCGTGGGGGAGCACACGTCCCCGATCACGGCGTCCGGCACTAGTACCGTCACAGGCCGCGGCGCCCGGTAGGTGCCGGTCACTTCCAGTCGTGGACCGGTCGGGCGGTGTTCGGTGTATCGGGTCGGCGTCGTGAACGTGATGATCGCGGCTCCACTGAGAGCGAGCAGTCCGGTCAAGACCAGCGTCAGCGGTACAGCGTCTCCCCGCAGTGTGGACAGACGGGGACGGTGGGTCATGTGCCGGCGGTCACGGTAAACAGCGGTTCAGCGACGGGTCTGCTCACGGCGAAGAGCGGTTCAGTGAACGGTCCGGTCACGACCGGTGGCCAGCCGAGCAGGACCGCGTTATTCGTCGCGGTATCGGTCAGGCTGATCAGGTCAGTGACGCTGCGCTGGTAGGTCCGCTGGCCGGTAGGGGTATCGAGCAGGCCTATCGGATCAGTGAGGACGAGGACCCGCTCCGCGGTGCGAGTGGCCGAATCAGTGACCGCGATGGGGTCTATGACGATCCAGGCGAGGTCTCGCACCGTCGTAGCCTGATCGACTAGGCCGACGTTGTCCGTGATGGTGCGGGTATGTGAGACCGCGGCGCTACCGATGGCCTGATCGGTGATCCCGATGACGTCGGCGATGGACCGGGCGGCGATGGTGGCGCGAGTTGCTTGATCGACCAAGCCGACCGGATCGGTGATGGTGCGGTTGTGGGAGACCGCAGCACCGGTGGTGATGTGGTCGGTGACCCCGATGCCGTCTGTGGCGTTTCGTGTAGTTGTCGTGACGCGGGTGGTCAGGTCGGCCAACCCGACGGGGTCGGTGCTGGAGCGCCCGGTGGTGGTGATTCGCTGCGCGGAGTCCAGCAGCCCGATGCCATCGGTGATGGTCGCGGTGCGCGCCGCACCGGCGCTGGCGGTTGCGGTGATCCCGATTGGATCGGCGACGGACCGCGCCGTGGTGGTGGTGCGGTTGACGCTGTCGGTGACCCCGACCGGATCAGTGCTGCTACGTCCGTGATTCTGGGTTACTGGTGAGGTGTCGACGAGCCCGATTTGGTCGGTGATGTTTCGCCCGTGAGCTTGGGCTACCGCGCGGGTATCGGTGATCCCCACGGGGTCGGTCGTTGACCGGGCCGTGGTCGTGACGCGGCCGATGGTGTCGAGCAAACCGACAGGGTCGGTCGAGGGACGTGCTGCGCTGGTAGTGCGGGTCGCTGTGTCGAGGACACCGATTGTGGCGGTGGCGGTTCTGTTGTTGGACGCAGCGGTGTATTCGAGTTCCACCCGGCCCGCTGCGCCGTCACCGCCAGCGAAGTTAGAAGTCGACGTGGTCCGGGCGCCACCACCGCCGCCGCCGTAAACGTTGCCGTCCAAGCCAACTGCTTGGCCTGCGCGCCCGTTCCCACCTGCCCCACCCTGGCCGGTGCCCCCTGCGCCTCCGGTGGAGCCTGAACCGTTGCTCCCGGCGCCGCCGCTTCCCGCACCACCACCACCGGCACCCGAGCTGGCTGCGTCGGCTACCCCGTCAGAACCGGTACCTCCGGCGCGGACTGTGTCACCGATACTGCCTGCGGTGGTCCCGCCACCGGCGCCGGTGGTGCCGTCAACAGGAACCGGGACACCACCGGCGCCGCCCTTCGCCAATATCCCGGTGGTGGAGTTGTCGAACCACGTGTCGTTGCCGTCGCGGACACCGGTGGGCGCGCCGGTCCTGGTCGCACCGACCGTGACCGTGTAGACGGTGCTGGGGGTGACCGCGTACGCGGTTTTCTCCGCGTAGTAGCCACCCGCGCCACCACCGCCATTGTTGGAGCCTGTGCCGACATCAGCGGTGACGCCACCACCTGCGCCGCCGCCGCCCCAACACCGCACCCAGACCGTGGTGACGCCAGTGGGGCACGTCCAGGTGTTGGTGGTGGTGAAGACGTCGGTGGTCACCTCAGCCGACCGGATCCCACAGGCCGTAGTCGGCTACCGCGGAACCGATCCGAAGGTCCAGGAAGTGATGGGACATCACACCGGCATTGTCGTCGGCGAACACGTGCACCACCCGCTGCTCGGAGTTCACCACGAACTGCCGCCCGGCGATCACCAGGGTGTCCGCCGCAGTGTCGATTGCTTCGATCTCCAGCCAGGTCCGCGCATCGACCGGCAGCACCCGCACGGGCCGAACCGTCATGGCCGCCTCACAGTTCGAGTTCGATGGTGGCGTCGTCCCCGGAACGGGTCACGGTCCCCTTGCCGGACAGGGTGTAGTCGTAGACGGTTCCGGTGGGCTGTCCCAAGGGGTGCATGACAACTGGCTGCCCGGCCTGGACGGCTATCGCTGCGCCATCATCCGTGCTGACACCGTCTATCGCCGCTGTCAGCACACCGGGGGTGGTGACGGGGGTCCACAGGCGTGCCCGGAACGGCGGGAGCGTCCCACCCCTCTCGGCGGCGGTGTTGAGTCCCGACGCCACATCGCCCGCGCTGCGGTCGTCGTGGAGCTGGTGAATGACGGCGTCCATATCGCCGCTCACAGTGCCGTCGTTGGACACCGCCACGAATGTCCGGTCCGCTGGGTTGATGAAATTCGGGCGCCCATCGACGTTGTGCCAGTCCACGTGCCGGTGATCACCGGCTCTGCCGACCAGGAACAGCCCGTATTGACGGGCATCCGCGATCACCACGTCCCGCAGCACATGCGGCGCCACCGATCCTTGCAACTGCGCCGGATTCCATGACCGGAACGCCCGCTTGTTACGCCCCAGCCAGGCGTTGAACACCGCAACTGCTGGCCAGTTCACCCAGTACGGTGACGGCTTGGTGTCGATCCCTCCGTCTGCGGTCAGGTCGCAGTAGAAGTCGCGCACCGCCAAGCCCTTGACCTCGGCTTCCACTCCGTCACCGTTCATGTATCCCGCACCTGGCGGGGTCGCGTCCCACACTCGCTCCACGATCATCCGCTCGAACCGCACCGCCCCCGCGTTATGGGCGTTCTCGTCACCGGTCATTCCGTTCGCCGCAGCGAATATTCCCTGAAAGCGTGCGCCGATGCACAACAGGCCGTCGTAGACAAGGTCACGGATGTGCCAGCGCTGGCAGTTCCTGCCCGGTTGCAGCATCTCGGTGCCCACTGCCCGACACTCCAGTCGGGCGAACTCGATATCGCACTTGTTGTCGCCGCGCTTCTGGCAACAGTGGGTGTTGTCCAGCTTGATGTCGAGGAATGACTGCCAGCGTGCGACTTCAACACCAGCGTGTCCGACCAGCGCCTGAGCGTTACAGATCTCGAAACCCTGGAACCCGACGCATGAACCACCGGCATAGAAGACCGTCGCTCCGATATGCGTCCAATTGTGATCGGTGATCGCGCCGGTCGCCGGGTCATACACCTGACCCTGCGAAATAGGGCGCCGGTTCCCGGAGGAGTCCAGCACGAACGGCTCTGTGTTGGTCCCGTTCGGGTCACGCAACTCAAAGGTCGACGCTGGATTCGATGCGACGCACCACTGCTGTGCGGTTTTGTCGCCGGTACGCGGATCGAGGGGGCGGTTGCCCTTGATCACCGCCCGGATCTGGGAGGGCAGGTCTACTGTCCACGTCAGTGTCTTACTTACCGTGGGGCCGGCCCACACCTGGTTGCCGTCGGCGTCAGTGGTGTAATGAGTTGGGTCATCCCAATCTGCGGCCGGGTCTTTCGCGGTTACCGTCTTGCTGCGGGTGGCCGCGCCGCCAGGTACCTGGTCGGCGCGTTTGTTGTCCGAGGTCCGGTAGGCCACCATGTGAATCCGGCGCAGTGGATTGCCGCCGGATTCGCCCACGTCGCCCGTGGGAATACTGGGTAGTGCGGCTCCCGGAATCGACAGCCACGCACCGGTTCCCGTGTTGGTCGGGATGGTGTAGTCACCGACGTCGGACAACCAGCACACGCGGCGAGCCCACACGCCATGCGCGATGTGGGTGACGTATGACTTGTCACCGTAATCCGGCTCGAATCCAGGCTGGACAGTGTGAATGGTGTGCGGCTGATTCAGGCCGACCTCAGTGACATCGGCTTCGAGCTCTGCCCGCCACGTGGTGAGTACGCCTACCAGCCAGTCGACGTCAGCGGTGTTGCTCAACTTATGCGCATTCGCCACCGAGGTGCCATCACCGGTGCCGTGCGCGGTAGGTGCCACATACACGGTATCCGTGGCGGAACCTACCGTGTATTCAATTTCGACAAGACCGGCACCGCCGGGACCGCCGGGACGATCGTTGGCTGTCCCGGTCCGGCCACCACTACCACCACCACCACAGACGGAACCATTGGTGCCAGCTCCGACAGAGGTACGGCCCGCAGCGCCGACTCCACCCTGACCGGCGCCTCCGCTACCCCCAGCAGCTCCTGAAGCATGACCACCGGCGCTGCCGCTTCCCGCCCCGCCACCGCCCGCGCCAGCGTGCGATGCGGATTTCACACCGTCTGAACCACTACCCCCGACATAGACTGTGTCGCCGATGCTTCCCGTGTTGGTGGTGCCCCCAGCGCCGGTAGCCCCATCAACAGAAACGGGACCGCCCCCGGCGCCGCCTTTGGCTAGAACTCCACTCGTGGCGTTATCAAACCATGAGTCGTTACCGTCGCGAATGCCAGTGATCGTTCCTGTTCTGGCAGCTCCGACAGTAACCGTGTAAACGATGCCGGAGGTGACAGGGTAGGCGATCTTCTCGGCGTAATATCCGCCCTGCCCGCCACCACCGTTCACGCTCCCACCTACTGCGTCAGCGGTGACACCGCCGCCAGCACCACCACTACCCCAGCACCGCACCCACGCCGTGGTGACATCGTCGGGACATGTCCACGCACCGGTGGTGGTGAAGACGTCGGTCGGCATTAGCGATCCTTAACGGTCGGCGGCAACGAGGGACGCGGGAACATGAATATCAGTCAGGCGCCCAATATGTCGTGTTGCCACGTAATTGTCAGGCTATCGCCAGCCGCTTTGTTGACGGTGGGTGACACCAGGGCGCGGGCGATTGTCGCGGCCTCAGGCGCTGCGGTCTGCGTGCCAGTGGACTGGTTGGTCAGTACCACCTCAGCAATGTCGTTGGCCGTGGCCACGCCCGCAGTCCACGTGACTGCGAAAGTGATCCGCCGTGATGACCCCGATAGCGACGATGCAGGCGTGCCGGTCAGGGCGACCAGCGATGCGGCGACAAGTGTGACGATCGCCGCACCCGCACCGGTCTTGGACGGCGTGGTGGTACCAGTACCGAGCTGCATACCGGTTGCCTGAGCGGGAGGGCTACCAACACCAGTCGCCCTCTCTCCGTAAAATTGATCGCCTACCCGCGTCACGAGATTGCTAGTTTTATGGCGGTATTTTAGTGCACCATCGGGGCCGTGCAACTCAATGAGCAGAGCCCCACGAATCGCGGCCGAGTCTCTAGCGGGGCGGTGGGATTCGACAGTGGTCACGATCTGATCACAGACACCAGTGGAATCGACTGTGGACAAGATGACTCTCCTTATAGCTCGGGTTCCACCATGAAACGACCTTCACCAAAGCGGAAGTCCTTTCCGGCGACGGGATTGATCAGTTTGAACTGGTAATGCCCGCAGCTGAACACCCATGCCGCGCTGGTCGATGACAACGGCTCGTAGTAGACACGGCCCGTAGTAGTGCGACGGAAATCAGCGTCGGTAAGGGTGAGCAACGTGGTGCCGTTGCCGTCGCTACGCATGGACACCACACCCGCGACCAGATACCCCGCCGTGGTGAGGTCGATCGGGTTGCCGGTGGCGGGGTTGGTGATCAGCCAGTAGATCGGCTCGTAGGACCCGGCATAGATGGTGATGTCCTTGCGCACAGCGGGCACGCGTCACCCCCGAATGTCGGTGCGGCGTGATAAGGGTGAGGCGGAACGGGAGGAGTCAGCCCGCAGTGTTGGGCACGAGATACGCGATGCCGCTCACGAGGAGTGCGGTAATCGCGCTGGCCACCTCGGCGGGTATCTCCACGCCACCCAGGCCGATGCCCCAGAGGATCACCACGGCCAGTGCGCCACCGAAGGCTCCGGACGCGACCTTGCGCTGCGGTACCCACGTCGTGGCGGGAGCGGCCAGTGGATCCCCGTCACGGCGGTGCCGTCCGTCGTCGTCGGGCTCGGTCAAGGCTTGCGCTCCTCGGCGAGCACAGCTCGGACCTCGTCGCGGATCATCCGGGGCAGACCGGCTACAAGTGCCCGCAGCTCGATGATCGCCTCGTGGGCGCGGCCCTCCGCGTTGAGTGTTGTCCCCAGCAGCGTGTCCGCCCATGGTGGTTCCGCGTACTCCGAGCGTGACGGCAAACGCTGAGTGATCTCACGGTGGATGTCGTGGATCAACTTCTCGGCTTCAGCGCTCATGTCGTCGTCTCCCTCAGGTCGAAGCATCGGCAGGTCCCACGGCCGCGGGTCGTCAGCGCGGGCATCGGCAACGACAGACAGATGCAGGTGCTTGGTGTGCGGGTTCGACCCGGCGTACTTCACCCATTGCCACGGCCTGTTACCGGGGCGACTATCGAGGATTAGTGCGTTTGCGATGATGTATCGGATCCGGGGGTCTCTTGACGCCGCGAGCTCGTCAGACAGCCGGTCGATGTCCACACCGTGGGCGGGATCGTGGGTGAAGTCGCGGGCACGGACGATGCCCAGATGGTCGGGGTTGTGCTCGGACTTGGTGGCCGCGTGTGCCCGGTCCCCGATCGAGCCGTCACTGGCTTTGCTGCGCTGCGGGAAGCGAGTGTTGATCTGGCCGAGCAAAACATCGAGGGATCGAGCGACACGCCACGCCATAGCCACCTCCCAGGGGTCGTCGTCACGCGAGGTCAGGTAGTGGCGCCCAGAGGGAAGAGGCGGCGTTTCGTCGTGCATTTAACCGATCATCGGTCGGTCGGGGCTGCGAACTCAGCCCAACGACCGAGTAGTGTTTCCACCACAGAGTCGGGCATCCACACGCGTCGCGGGTAGTTCTCCCCCCATGAATTGAGGTAAGGCAACGCCCCGAGCTTGTCTGCGATCGGATTCGCCAATACACGGTGGATCTCGTCAACTGACCTCAGCCATCGGTACGCGCTAATCCCGTGTTCCCGCCGTGGCTGGTAGCGGGCACGTTCAGCGTGGCCAGCGCCAGCCATGCCGGGTTGCCAGGGGACGTGACCGAGCTGATGCAAGACTTCCATGCCTGCGCGCACGCTGGTTCCGTTGTTGTCACCCGGGTTGGTCTCTGACCACTGGTCGCGTTCCTTGGCGCGGTCCCATCCCCATCGCGCGTTGTACCGCTGCCGATTGAACAGACTCATGGCCCGGGATGCGCCGAAGAAGACGCAAGCGCCCTCGTTAATCTGGTCGTAGAACCTCCACCAACTCAAGAGGTCGGCGACACCACCAGGTTCGAAGCAAACACAGTGCCCACCACGGATCGCACCTAGACGACCGTCCCGGGCTACCCACCAACGCCCAGCGCTGTCACGCGCGGGCCGGTCGAACGCCTCGTGCCAGTCGAAACCGGCCACGACTGGCACGCCCGATGGCTGCTCTTCCAGCGGCAGAGCTGTCATTGGATACAGCTGCAAGTGGCGGTCGTCATCGGGAATGAACCTGCCGAGGCGGGGATCATCCGGGTCGGTGCCTATCGGGCGATACCGCACGATGCCTCCCTATCCGCAATTAC
>JBGSWT010000540.1:0-4342 GCA_041751815.1 Pseudonocardiaceae bacterium | reverse complement strand
GCGGTGGAGGCGGCTCGCATCCCCGGGTTGCTGGCGACGATCCGGGCCGGCGCGACCGTGCTGGTGGTGACCGACGCCGGGATGCCGCTGGTGTCCGATCCTGGGTTTCGGCTGGTGGCGGCCTGTGTACAGGAGGGCTTGCCAGTCACCTGCGTGCCCGGCCCGTCGGCGGTGACTACCGCGCTGGCCGTCTCCGGGTTGCCCTGTGAACGATTCTGTTTCGAGGGATTTCCACCGCGCCGGGCCGGTCCCCGCCAGCGGTGGCTGGCCAGCCTCGCTGATGAAGGCCGTACCTGCGTGTTCTTCGAGTCGCCGCACCGGCTGGCCGCGACGCTCCTTCAGGCGGCTGAGGTGCTGGGCGAAGACCGGGCGGCGGTGGTGTGCCGGGAGCTCACCAAACCCTATGAGGAGATTCGCCGTGGTGGCCTGGGTGCGCTTGCCCAGTGGGCGGCCGACGGGGTGCGCGGCGAGATCACCGTCGTGCTGTCGGGTGCGCCACCCGCTGGTCCACCGGACGTGGCCGACCTTGTCGGCGAAGTGACCGAACGGGTCACTGCGGGGGAGCGGCTCAAAGAAGCTGTGGCTGCCGTGGCCACTACGTACGGAGTTCCCAAGCGGGACCTCTACCAGGCGGCTGTGGACAGCTCGTGAGCCGCACAGTCGGCAGACTGTGCACCATGACCAACGACCCGTACCGGTGGCTGGAAGACGTGACCGGCGAGCGAGCGCTGTCTTGGGCGCGGGAGCGCAACGTCGAGGCTGTCGCGGTGCTGACCGGTGGGTCACGGTTCGAGGAGCTGCGCGCCGAGATCCGCGAGGTGCTCGACTCGAGGGACCGCATCCCGTACATCACCCGGCGCGGCGGGTACCGGTACAACTTCTGGCGGGATCGCCAACACCCCCGCGGCCTGTGGCGGCGCACCACGCTCGCTGAGTACCGCAAGGAGCGGCCGGACTGGGAGATCTTGCTCGACGTGGACGCGTTGGCCCGCGACGAAGGCGAGAGCTGGCTCTTCGACGGTGCGAGCTGCCTGCGGCCGGCCTACCGGTGGGCACTGGTCTCGCTGTCGCGGGGCGGCGCGGACGCTGCGGTGGTGCGGGAGTTCGACATCGAACGCCGCGAGTTCGTCACCGACGGCTTCCAACTGCCCGAGGCGAAATCCAGCGTGGGCTGGATCGATGTCGACCACATCTACGTCGCCACCGACTTCGGCCCCGGAACGCTCACCACCAGCGGGTACCCGCGCACTGTCCGGCAATGGCGGCGCGGCACCCCGCTCACCGAGGCTGAGATGGTGTACGAGGGCAAGCCCCACGACATCAGCGTGTCCGCCTATCACCACCACACCGAGGGCTTCGAGCGCGACTTCGTCCGGCGAGCGGTGGACTTCTACCGCTGCGAGCTGTACCAGCGTTGCAGTGATCGGCTGCGCCGCGTCGAGGTGCCTGACGATGCGATTGTCCACGTGCGTCGGCAGTGGCTACTGATCGAGCTGCGCAGCGAGTGGACCGTGGGCCAAACGTACCCGGCGGGGTGCCTGCTGGCAGCCGACTTCGACGATTTCATGGCTCGTGGCGGGGACGCCGCGGCTGGCGGCGGCTTGCGGGTGCTGTTCAGCCCCGATGAACGCACCTCGCTGGCCGGCTACCGGTGGACCCGAAACCACCTGATCTTGGATGTGATGCAGGACGTGGTCAGCCACCTCTCGGTGCTGACACCGGATGAGGACTGGCGCGCTACGCCGCTGACCGGCACACCGCCGCTGTCCAGCGCGAGCGCGTATGGCACCGACCCGGACACCGACGACGAGTACCTGCTCGACATCGACGGTTACCTGACACCGTCCACACTGGCCATCGGGACGATCGGTACCGATCCGGCAGTCGCGCTCAAGCGGGCACCGTCGTTCTTCGACAGCTCCGGTCTCGCCGTGCACCAGCACTTCACGGTGTCCGACGACGGCACCCGGATCCCGTACTTCGTGGTGGCGCCCGACTCCGCCGTGCCCGCCGGAGGCTGGCCCACCCTGCTGTACGGCTACGGCGGGTTCGAGATATCCCTCCAACCCAGCTACGGCGGTGCCCGCGGCCGAGCTTGGCTGGCCCGCGGCGGCTGCTACGTCGTCGCGAACATCCGCGGCGGCGGAGAGTACGGCCCGCGCTGGCATTCCGCCGCGCTCAAACGTGACCGTCACCTGGTCTACGAAGACTTCGCCGCCGTGGCCCGGGATCTGGTCAGCCAGGGCTTCACCACTCCGCCTTGCCTCGGCGCCCAGGGCGGTAGTAACGGCGGGCTGCTCATGGGTGTGATGCTCACCCGGTACCCGGAATTGTTCGGCGCCATCGTCGCTGGGGCCCCGCTGCTCGACATGCTGCGGTATCAGAAGCTACTGGCCGGCGCATCGTGGATTGCCGAGTACGGCGACCCCGATGACCCAGCCGAAGGTGAGCATCTGCTGCGTTTCTCCCCCTACCACCAGCTGCGCGCCGATCGCCGCTATCCGCCGACCTTGATCACCACGTCCACCCGTGACGACCGCGTGCACCCCGGCCATGCTCGCAAGCTGGTGGCCCGGATGCGCGAGTACGGCCTGCCTGTCACCTACTACGAAAATATCGAGGGCGGCCACGGCGGCGCGGCGAACAACGAGCAGGCGGCCTTCATGTCCGCCCTGGCCTACGAGTTCCTCTGGCGCCACATCGCCGACTGACCCGTGAGGCGGTGAGCGGATCGAGCTGGTACGTCGGTAACACTGGGGCGTAGGTCGTAGTTCTCGATGTCGAAGCGGCTGGTCAGGCGCCGGAGGCGGGCGGTGAACCAAGGCCAGGCGGTGGTGTTGCGGCCAGCGTCGTCCAAAAACCAGCTGCGGCAACCACCCTTCACCCACACCGTGCCCGACATCCGGGCCCGCGCTGTGCGCACAAAAGCCTCCTGCGCCTGGGCATGCACCTCCACCGCAGCCAGCCCCTGAGACGCCATTACGCGCAGTGCGCCGAGCACATAATTGACCTGGGCCTCGATTCCTAGCACCACCGAGTTGTGGGCCAACGCGCTGTTCGGACCGGTGAGCAGGAACAGGTTGGGGAATCCGGCTACCGTGGCGCCCAAGTAGGCCTGCGCACCATCGTGGCGCCAGTCATGCGCGAGCAGCCGCCCGCCCCGACCCCGGAGCCGCTGTGCCATCGGCATCTCGGCGGCGCGGAACCCGGTGCCGAAGACGAGGATGTCCACCTGCCGCTCGGTGCCGTCAGCCGTGATCACCGAGCGCGACCGCACCTCGCGGATCTCCTCGGTGACCAGCTCCACGTGTTCGCGGCACAGCGTGGGGTAAAAGGTGCTCGAGCGCAGCACCCGCTTGCACCCCATCGCATATCCCGGGGTCAACACAGCTCGCAGCGCAGCATCGGGCATCTGATGTCGCAGATGCAGCCGAGCAAGCAGCGCCACTACCTCCATGATCCGGGGATGGGTGAAGCCGATCAGCGCGCACTCCCGCCCCCAGTACAACGCAGTCCGTGCGGCTCGTTGCAGCCAGGGCAAGGTCCGCAAGACCCAGTGCTCCACACCACTGCGTACCCGGTTGCGCTGCGGTAACACCCACGCCGCAGTGCGCTGGAAGATGTGCAACGCCGCAACCCGGTCGGCGATCGCGGGGATCAGCTGCACTGCTGAGGCACCGGTACCGATCACCGCGACCTGGGCGCCGTCGAGATCGAGCGAGTGGTCCCAGCGTGAGGTGTGCAAGGCCGTCCCGGTGAAGTGTTCGAGGCCGGGCAGTGGAGGTATCACGGGTTCGCTGAGCTGGCCGGTGGCCGAGACCAGCACGGTTGCAGTGAACCGGCCGTGAGAGGTCGTGATCGACCAGTGCGCGAGGTCTTCGTCCCAGCGGGCCTCGAGCACCTCGTGGCGCAGCCGCAGGTAGCGGTCCAGCCCGAAGCGCCGCGCGCAGTCCCGCAGGTAATCGTGGATCTCCCGCTGCGAGGAGAAGCTGCTGGTCCACTCGGGGTTGGCGGCAAAGGAGAAGGAATACAGAGTGGACGGCACATCGCAGGCGCAGCCCGGATAGGTGTTGTCCCGCCAGGCCCCGCCCACGTCGTCGGCCCGTTCCAGCACCACGAAATCCGTCGTGCCGTGCCGCTTGAGCTGGACGGCCATGGCAAGCCCAGCGAATCCCGAGCCGATGATCGCCACCTGGACGTGCGGCTGGTCCTCCACGTTCATGCACGGTACCGCTGGCCCTGCACGCTGCTGGAGGACCCCGGTCAGGCGTTCTCTCGCTGAAAGGTGTGAATGCCGAAGGTGACCGCGGCGACCGACAGCGCCACCGCGACACCCACTCCG
>JBGSWT010000539.1:0-2994 GCA_041751815.1 Pseudonocardiaceae bacterium | reverse complement strand
GGTCCTGCAGATGCCAGGCCACCACGACCGGCGCCGTGACCCGTGGTCCTGCCGGTGGTGGGACGGCGATGAACGGGACACCGGCCGCGATACCGGTGGTCTGACCGGCTTCGGTAGCCATGACTCCTCCACCTGTAACCGGGCATACGAACCCTGCGTGTGCTCTTCGTCTATACCATCGCCTTCGCCGCCTCCGCCGCCCGCCGCGAACGCTGAGGACTTACGGACGGGCCGAGTCGGTCTTTCGGCTGGCGCGGACGTTGCGCCGGTACCACCCCTCGCTGGCCAGTGTGCTGCGGCGGATGCGCTCGCGATCCGCGGCCTCGCTCGCCACTTCGGCACGCACGACACCCTCCAGGGCGACCGCGGCCCGCGGAAAGGGGATGACCTGCACCAGCTCCGTGCCCTTGGCCAGGTTATAGACGCCGTCGGACCCCGTGGCGATGAACGGGAAGTTCACCAGCGAGACATATGTGTCGGTGTCGACCACACCGCTCAGTACCTCGAAGACGTCGCTCGGCCGGTTCGCCGGTGGTATGAACAGGCAGCTCCAACCCCTCGGGGTGCGGATCGTCCAGTAGTTGTGGAACTTCATGGGCGGGCGCGGTTCATAGGGGTTGCCGGTGATCTGGGACACGCCATGGGTGCTGACCAGCTCGCGGTCGAACTCCCAGCCGGCGGTGACGGTGCGGCCGCCGTCGCTGATCTCCAGCCGGACTGTGGCCGCCAAGGGGATCAGCCAACCGGTCGTCATGGCGTCCAGGAAGGGCATGCAGCGCTTGACGGTCAGCCCGTTGTTCGTCGCGGTGAGGTTTGCCCGGTCGACACCCGGGAGCTTACGCAGCCAGGTTGGCAGCGCGGTCTTCGCCGGGATCGGCTCCGCGATTACGCCGAGGTCCTCTGGCTGGCACAGGAACTCGATAACCGGGCGGCGGTGGCGGAACTTCAACTGTGCTCCTCGGTGAGGTCGCCGCCGCGGGCGCCCAGCTCTGCTGCCATGCCAGGGTGCCCGCGACAGCGAGGTCGTCCTCGAACGGTCGAGCTCCGCGGTTATCGGAAAGATCGATTCCACGAGTTGCTGCTGCTGTTGCTCGAGGAATTGCTGTTGGAGTTGCTCGACGAGTTGCTGCTGCTGTTGCTCGACGAGTTGTTGCTGGAGTTGCTCGACGAGTTGCTGCTGGAGCTAATGCTGGAGTTGTTCGACGAGTTGCCAGCGGAGGCGGTGCCGGCGCCGACGGTCATCGCGATGCCGATCGCGCCGGCGCCAGCGACGACGCGGGTCCATGTCCTCGTCCTGGGTACTGCCATGGTGCACCTCATGTTCATCGGGAACCCGATCGTGGTCGACCAGGCTCCACCACGCTCCCTCCCGACGATGATGGAGGTATGAGAGAACTATGAGAATATTCTCATCGGCAATGAAGAATAACGATCACGGGACGTGATTCGGCACCGAGATGGACCGAGTGATGAGTGCTTCGGCCGCGGCCCGGACAGTGGCCGCAGCGTTTGCTTCGCCTGCAATGGAGTAGGAGACGATGGCTCCTTCGTGCAGGCTCAATAGCTGTACCGCGAGTTCGTCTGGGTCCTCGGCTCCTGCTTCGGCGAGCAGCTCGCGGAACAGGGCCCGGAGCCACTTCTTTTCCGCGACGACCGCCTGACGGCCAGGGTGCTCGGGCTCGGGAAGCTCGGCGAAGGCGTTGACGAAGCTGCAGCCCCTGCTGCTGGGCGCGAGCCAGTCGAACAGCACGTCAAACGGCGCCAACGCTCGTTGCACCGGGTCGGCGTGCTCGGCGTCCAGACGTGACGTGATAAGAGCGCGCCAGCGGCGGTCACGGGCCTCCAGATAGGCCACGATCAGGCCGTCCTTCGAACCGAACCGGTCGTAGAGGGTCCGTTTGGTGACTCCGGACTCGGCGGCGATGGTGTCCACTCCGACCGCGTGGATGCCTCGCCAGTAAAACAGCTCGGAGGCCACGTCAAGGATGCGTTGGGCGCCCGGAGTCAGGCGCTTGCCCCGTCCGGCGACGGTCTTCGCGGTCATGGTCGAGCCCCTTGCGTTCACAGACCTGTATACCTATAGTTGATCGTACTTCACAGATCAGTGTAGGAGTAGACATGCGGAAGATGATGCGAAGGCTGGGCGAGCTGGTTCGAGACGTGGGCTACGGGATTCACGCCGGCAACGCGATCCGGCACGGATTGCCCGCGCCCGAGGGCGCCCGGCGACGGCCGAGTCGGCGGCCGCCAGTGTGATCTCCGGCGGTCCTGAAAGTGCTGCCGCTGCCCGATGTCCGCTTTTCAATCGTAAAGCTGATCGGCGCCACCGATCAATTTTCGCCGTTCATCGTCATAATACGACCAACCGGCGCAGCGCAGGTTATTGGCGGGTTTAGTGACATTTAACGTCCATTGCCATGGAGACGCACTCGTTGGCCACACTCGTCCAAGATCCACGCTCAGTTGACTCCCGCCGTTGCGGTGGCGTGCTGTCACACATCAACAGCCTGGCTGAGGACGGGGAGTGGCTGTGTCATCTGCCTGAAGGTCACGACGACGCCTGTCGAGCTCCTGACGGCACCACCTGGTAGATCCGGCGTAAGACGGGCCGCGGTGAAGGCTCAGCCGTAACCGGCAGACAACAGCGCGGAAACGCGGTAGGCGCACGGTAGAGGCGTGGAGAGCCGGCCGACGCTGACGCACTGTCCGTACTGCTCGCTGCAGTGCGGCATCGCTTTGCGGGTCGTTCCCGACCGGGTCCACCTGACTCCCCAGGAGGATTTCCCGACCAACCGAGGCGGGTTGTGCAGCAAGGGCTGGACGGCCGCCGAGCTGCTCGACCACCCGGAGCGGCTGACCGCGCCCCTGGTCCGCGACCGGCGCGACGCACCCCTGGCGCCCACCACCTGGGACGACGCGCTGAACCGGGTTGCGCGGGCGATAATCCGCTCGCAGCAACGACACGGCGCAGACAGCGTGGGCTGCTTCGGCGGC
>JBGSWT010000538.1:0-6219 GCA_041751815.1 Pseudonocardiaceae bacterium | reverse complement strand
GCCCGCGCGGCATTGACATGGCGCTCTACCGGCGTGTCGGCTGGGGTGCGCTGGCCACGTTCCACATGCTCGACACCCGCCAGTACCGCACCGACCAGCCCTGCGGCGACAGGTTCAGCTCCGACTGCCCCGAACGGCTCGACCCGGCGGCGACGCTGCCCGGCTCCGAGCAGGAACGGTGGCTCGCCGACGGTTTCGACCGCTCCCGGGCCCGCTGGGACGTGCTCGGCCAGCAGGTCTTCTTCTCCCAGGTCGACGTCACCCCGGGCGAGGCCCGCGGGTTCAACCCGGACGCGTGGGACGGCTACGCGGCCTCCCGCGACCGGGTCGTCGACGCCTGGACCGCGGCGGGGGTGCGCAACACCGTCGTGCTCACCGGGGACGTGCACGCGCACTGGGCCGCGGACGTGAAACGCCGCTTCGACGACCCGCAGGCGCCGGTGGTGGGCACCGAGCTGGTCTCGTCGTCGATCACATCCGGCGGTGACGGCTCGGAGACCCGCGACGACACCGCGACCACCCTGGCCGAGAACCCGCACATCCGCTTCTTCAACAACCGCCGCGGCTACGTCCGCACCCGGTTCACCCCCGGCTCGATGACCGCCGACTTCCGGGTGGTGCCCTACGTCCAGCGCAAGGGCGCGCCAGCACAGACCCGCGCGTCGTTCGTGGTGGAGGACCGGCGGCCGGGACTGAACCAGGCTTAGCAAGCCAGCACGTCGGGCCCGCCGCGTGGCCTCGGTGACTCCGGTCGATGTCGGGCCGGCTGGAGGCCTGCGATGATGACGGGGTGGGTCTCGAGTCACACACGGGTGATGGTGCGGGTGACGGGCGGGACCTGGTGTTCGTCAGCTACAGCCACAGCCAAGCGGACAAGGCGTGGGTGCAGCGAGTCCAGGTGTTGGCCAAACCACTGCTGCGGAGCAAGCGGTTGCGGTTGTGGGTGGACACCGCCATCCGGGCTGGGGATGAGTGGACTCATGACCGCACGTCCCGCTGAACCCGTTGTTCGTGCCCACGAGATGGGCCTCTACAAGCGCTACTTCGATCTCATCGCCACCGGCCGCAAGACCACCGAGGTCCGGGTCGCCGACTCCAGCCGAAAAAAGATCAAGGAAGGATCACTGATCCGGTTCCGCTGCCAGGGCGACCAGGTCCTCACCCGGGTGACCCGCGTCGCCCGCTACGCCAGCTTCGAGGAGATGTTCGACCACGAGGACGTCGCCTCGGTCAATCCGCTGGCCACCCGCCAGGAGCAGCTCGCGAGCATCCGCCAGATCTATCCACCCGAGCGCGAGGCCCTCGGCGTCGTCGCCATCGGCATCGAACTGGTCGACCCACCGCGGCCCGCCTGAAGATCCCACGTCGTCAGCCAGCCACTCGTCGCTGTTGGAACCGACCGATACCCCGGCCACCCTCACCGGCTCCACCCACGGGTGACCGTGGTGGCCAGCTGCGACGGCGTCACCGGGGTGTGGCTCACGACTTCAGGGGGTTCGTCCAGCGTAGGCCGTCGAAGCGGGCGAAGTCCGTGTCGGCCGAACAGATCCCCACGCCGTGCTCGATCGCCAGCGCGGCGAGGTGGGCGTCCGGAAGCGCGGGACCTCGGAGCTGGTGGTGACGGACCAGGTTGCCGAGCACGTCGGCGTGCCGCTCGGTCGGTGACGGCACCCACGCGGTCGGAGCGCTCAGCCAGTCGGTCACCCGGGACCACGCCGTGTCGGGGTCGAGAGGGTGGGCGTACGCCCGCGGGTTCGTCCGGATCCGCACGAACGCCAGCAGTGAGGACCACGGGAGCCCGATGCGCACCTCGCCGTTCAACGCCTCGGTCAGCCAGCGCAGCGCCAGCTCATGGTGGGGGCTGCTGGCGTCCTCGGCGTAGAGCAGGATGTTCGCATCCACGATCACCGGGCGTCCGGGCCTTCCAGCAGGTCGAGGGCCTCGGCGACATCGGCGACGTCGATCATGGCGCCACCGTGCGAGGTCTGCTGGACGAACTGCTCCCGCGGGGCCGGCCGAGCGAGACCCAGCCGGACGAGCTCGTTGACGGCTCCGCTCACGCCCACACCGCGCAGGCGACGGAACTCGGCCACCGCTGCCGCGACGTCCTCGTCGAGCGTGACGGTCGTACGCATGCTCGAACCATAGCATCATGATGCGGTGATCAGGAACGGGCCGTAATGCTCGACGAGCTCTGCCGGCACGATCGCCGCGGCTCGCTGACGTCCGCGGCCTCGGGTTTCGCGGTGGTCAGCGCGTTCTTGGTGCAGCAGTGTGACATCGCCTGAGCCCCCGCCCGTGGCCGCCGGCTCAGCGGTCGACGACCTGCACCAGCTTGTCGTCCTGCCGGGCGATGCGCACGTCCGCCGTCGTCGGTCCGGAGTGCCGCAGCATGTTGGTCAGCGACTTCTGCACCACCCGGTAGGCCACCACATCCACGTAGTCGCAGAGCGCGACACCCACGTTCTCCGCGTCGAGGTTCACCAGCCGCCCGCCCGCACCTGTTCGACCAGCTCCGCGAGACCCGCCAGCCCACCGTCGCCCCACCACCGGGTCGGGCGCGTCCGGCCGGGCGTCGGCTTCCGGCGCCGGTGCCCCGCCCGTGTCCGACGGCCCCTCCAGGTGGAAGGTGCCGAGCATGCTGCGCAGCTCGGTCAGCGACTTGACACTGATGGTCTGGATGGCCTCCAGCGACCTGCGGGCCTGGTCCGGCTGTTCGTCGAACACCAGCAGCGCGACCCTGGCCTGCATCGCGACCACGGCGAACCCGTGCCCGGCCACGTCGTGCACCGGACGTAACCGGATCAGCGCTCCTCGGGTGGTGCGTACGCAAGGTTGCGTAGCCGCGATGCCGTCTCCGGACGGACGTCGCGGACGCCCCGGGAGCCATGCTGGTGGTGGTGACCGAGCACCAGCGCGGCCGACGCAAACGACGGAGGAGACTCCGGAACGACCGCCACCCGTCCGCTGACCACCGCGGCAAAGCTGAACGCCACGTTCCTCTTCGTCGCCGTCGTGGGAATCATCCTGCAGATCATCGTGGGTGTCCCCGGGTACCCCGCCGTCCCGCCGGACCCGATCATCCTGGCCGTGGCCGCGATCCTGATGCTTACCCTGTACCCGAAGTACGGGTGGATCGCGATCGTGGGCACCATCGCCCCGCCTTCATCCTCGTCGGCAGCGTACTGGAGGGCTCCATCTTCGGCAGGGCTGTCTAGCGTACTCTCTTCGGTCGATATCGGGATAGCCGATCGGCGGGCTTCCGAAGGTACGGGTTACCACTATCTGGAAGAGCGGAAGCTCCGGGTGAAGCGCCTCAACCTGTTGTTCCCCAGCACGAGGCCACACACGTGAACAGGTCATCCGGCGGATAGGCGTCTGCACCACCGCGCTCATGCACCTCACAAGGGTGCTGTGTAAGTCGATTTCTCTCCCCATCCGCCATTCAGGACACAGTTCCATCCAACCCGGGGTGGTTCGATCTCGTCCGTGGCGGATGGGGAGAGGAGCGGGACGTCGGTGCGGAGTGTTGTCAGACGGGTAGGCGTCGGAACACCGCGCGCGGCAGGTGTCGCAGCACGCTCATCACGATCCGCAGCAGCGCCGGGGTCCACACCAGTTCGCGGCGGTTGCGCACCGCGTTCACCACCACTGCAGGGCGACGCGCAAAGTCGTCTTCGCAGTTCAGAGCTGGTGTGAGGGGTGTCGGGGTTCCGTGCCGGGTCGGCGTGCGACGTGGTGGACGGGGGTGGGTGACGCCTGACCCTGGTCCTGGCTGTGGCCTGTTTCGGTCACGGTGAGTGGCGATACCGGGTGGTGAGGGAGGTGCGGCCGAGACACCGTCGGTGACAGTGTGCGATCACCAGGGGTGCGGATGCCCCGGGCCGAGAGGGATGAACACCATCGCCCCGCCTTCATCCTCGTCGGTGGCGTATTGGAGGGCACCTGCGCTGCAGGAGATCGGCATCGTCGTGAGCCTCGTCTACGGTGTCCTCGCCTTCACCCGGGCCTTCCGCAAGACGCCCCTCCACTGACGGATCAGCTGGTCGACCCCGGGCCGACCCGGCTAACGCGATGAAGGAGGTACTGGTCTGGTTCAGACCAGCTGGTAGGCCTGGAGTCGCTGGTCGAGCTGGAGGACCGCGGGCCTGTTGTGCCAGGGCTGCATGCGGGCGCGGAGGGTGGTGATCTCGCCGGTCAGTCGGGGGGAGCGGTTCTGGAGGGCGAGATCGGCTGCCTGTTCGAGGGTGGCCGCGGCGTGCTCGAGGTCGCCGCACTCCAGTCGGGCGTGTCCGAGGTCGACGATGGTGAAAGCCACGACGCGTACATAGCTGGGGTCGAGCGTGGCCAGCGACGTCTCGGTGGCTTGGGAGGCGTCGTTCGGTCGGTGCAACTGCAGCAGACAATCGCCTCGTTTGCTGGAGTGCACCCCTTCGTCGTAGTAGGGCAGGAGTGAGGGCTGTCCGGTGCCGGTGGCGATAAGGGTGCGGGCGTTGTCCAGCTCGGTCAGGCACGCTGTCTCCTGGCCGTCACGGGCGTAGGCTCGGGCCGCCGTGTCCGCAACAATGGCACGCAGCAGGCGGTCGTCGGTGCGCTGTGCCCAGTGCTGGGCGGCGACGGCATGGTCGATGCCAATGCGTGGCTGGCCTTGCCAGGTCGCGAGCGAGCTCATCTGCCCCAGTACCTGTGCGACGAGGGCGGTGTTGCGGGCCTCGTGGGCGGTTCTGCGGGCATGCTCGTAGTAGAAGGCGGCGCTGGCGAAGTCGTTCATGTTGCAGTACAGCCAGCCCGCGAGGCGGGACTGGTCGGCATAGAGCGACAGCAGCCGCGGTTGCAGCGCGAGTGGGCACTGGGTGAGCATGTTCTCTGTCATGCTGCGCTGGGCGAGCACGAGGTCCAGGACGGCCTGTGGACCAACCGCGTCGTCCTTGCGGGCGCAGTCCCTGAGCACCTGTTCCATGTGGCCGATCACGGTGGCGTCGACCCGGCGGGGTGTGCGGATCGCGGCGGCCAGGCGCGCCTGCTCGTCGGGGTCGAGGCTGCTCACCAGAAGTGGAGCCACGGCCGCGGTACCCCAGCCGAACAACTGGATCACGGTACGACGGTCCATATGGGGAACCCAGGTGAGGATCAGGTCGATGACGACATCCCGCTGACGGGCGGACAGCCCCAGGATGCCACCTCCTATCCCGGCCCGCTCACCCGTCGCGACGACAGCGGCCGCCGGCACGACGAGGTGCCCCGCGGTCGCGGCCGGATCCGGCTGGGCCTCGGGCGGAGGGATGGTGCCGGTCACTGTCGTGGGCGGGTCCACCGTGGTGTCGGTGGTCGGTGTCGGCTCCTCACGGTTCTCCGGCCCGAGGGTGGTCGAGGTGGCCGGGTCGAGGTGGCTGTAGTCGTCGCCGTCGAGCAGTTCGCCGGCGTTGCACCGGTACAGGAACGCCAGCCTGTTCAGCGTCTCCGGCGACGGCGCCCGCCCACTCGGAGCGGGCCACGCCTCCCAGTAGGAGATCTGTTTGTCCGTTTTCGGTGCCTCCGCGTCGGGCCACTGCACGTTCCACCGCTCGGCCACCTGGGCCTGAGTCAAACCGTGTGCCATCCGGAACGCCACCCGGGTGTTCACCCGGTGCTCCCGACGGATGCGCTCGGCGATCTCGCGGTAGGTCCGGTTCTGTCCGCGCAGCTCGGCACTCAGCTGTGCCACCTTGCCGCTGCGACTCTGCGGTTGTCTGGTCACGCACGCTCCTTACCGGCGTCCGTTCGGTGTGCTCGTGGCGGATGACAGGACCGTACAAGATCATAGCCGCGCATCCGGACGACCCTATGACGCCCGCAGCCGGTGGGACACCACGGCAGCCGTGGTGTGGAAAGTCCACACGGCAGGGGTTTCACCCCACCTTACGGGGAGTTCTCCCCATGTCGGGCGGAACTCCCCGCCTGCCGTTCAGAAATCACTGCATGACGCTCAACGGGACAGGTGGTCCGCTCGCGTGCCGCTGCTGGCACGGTCATGGCGTGCCCATCACCCGGCGGCCGGCGAGGCCGAGACGCTCCCGGCCTCGGACCGCGCGTCACGAGGTCCATCGACAACCCGTGGCGGGGGTGGTGGGCGGCTCATCGGTGGTAGGTCGTGGCGTGAAGGACCACGCCTGCCCCGATGAACAGGGGGCCAGTGCGGTGGTCCGGCCGAGCCGGGCCGATCCCCCCGACGGTCGAGCT
>JBGSWT010000537.1:0-4246 GCA_041751815.1 Pseudonocardiaceae bacterium | reverse complement strand
GCCTACCGCCCGGAGGCGAGAGCAACCGCGGCGTCCAGCTCCCGACCCGGGATGAGGTGCAACGCGCCCAGTTCCTGGAGCTTGACGGCGATCACACCGTACAGTTATGTGCCTTGGGACAACGGCCGACGGAGGGGTGATGGCGCGGTCTGACCTGGTCATCGACCTCGTCGAGGCGCAGCGACGTGGCGACACGGCTCGTTTTCGCGCGCTGGTGGAAGCGATCATCGCGGAGGAGCGCAGCAACCAGCACCACCTGGTCGCTGATCGACTCGCCGAGCTGATCACCATCGCGGGATCGACCGGGCTGCTCGCCCGCGACGACAGCGCCAGACCGGTAGCCGATCTCCTGCATGAGATCGTGCCCCGTCGCCGCCTCACTGACCTGCAGCTCAGCTCGGGAACCGCCACCGCGGCCGCCGAGGTGATCGAAGAACACCGGCGTTCCGAGCTGCTGAGAAGCCACGGCATCGAGCCGCGCAACCGGATCCTGCTTGAGGGCCCACCGGGCAACGGCAAGACCAGCCTCGCCGAGGCCATCGCAGCCGAGACTCTCTTACCGCTCTACGTGGTGCGCTACGAGGGAATCGTGTCCAGCTTCCTCGGTGAGACGGCGGGTCGGCTGGACCACGTTTTCGAGTTCGCGCGGACCCGTCGATGTGTGCTGTTTCTCGACGAGTTCGACACCATCGCCAAGGAACGCGCCGACACTCACGAGACAGGCGAGATCAAACGGGTCGTGTCCACGCTGTTGCTGCAGATCGATCGTCTGCCCTCGTACGTGATCGTGGTGTGTGCGACCAACCATGGAGAGCTGCTGGACCGCGCGGCATGGCGCCGATTCCAACTGCGACTGACTCTCAACTCACCGTCTCGGGCCGAGGCAACCAGTTTCCTCCAGACACTCGTCGCCCGGCTGGGCGGCGAACTCGGACTGGCTCCGCGGACCCTTGCCGAACGGCTCCAGGGTGCGAGCTACGCCGAGCTCGAACAGTTCGCCCAGGACGTGCGCCGCCGATATGTACTCGCCTTGCCCGACGCCGACCTGGGCGGGATCGTCCGCAGCCGCCTCCGCCAATGGCAGGCCCAGCCGACGCCATGACCGAACCTCGTCCGCTGCTGGCATTCGGGCCTCCGATCGGCCAGCCCATCCCACCCGGCCCCCCAAGATTCCCCCGTCCCCCTCGTGGGCCGTCTCCGCAGCGTCAAGGACAGCGGCTGACGCCACAGTTCACGGCGCTCCAGGAGGCACTCGCGGCTCGGCGCGCCGCGACGTCGGCCGCCACCGATGAGCCGAACCCGGAGCTGGTCGTCGTGCTCGACCTCGCGGGAACGGTAGACCAGTTCCGCAGGGCCGTCGCCGGGATCGAGGGCCTGGAGTTCCTCATCGAGCTTGCCGAGGATGACGCCGAGCCGGACGAGGACTTTTACATCGAGAAGGACGGAGCCGCCGCAGCCACATCAGTGCCTGAGTCGCTGTACGTGGTGATGTCGAACGCGCGAGCAGTCACCGAGCTCGTCCGACTCTTCGAGCGCTGGCGCACCGATCCTGCAGCACCGTTCGCCCGCGGACTTGCGCCGCTCAAGAACGCTTTTGCCCAGCTCAGGGCGATCCGGCGATGGGGCCCTATCGATCGGGTTCGGGATACCGGACTCCTTGAGGCGTGGCACGAAGACGTCGCTGTGGTCGGCGGCCAGGGTTTCCGACGCGTGGAGATCGAGCTGTGGTTTCGCGCCGACGCGCGCCGCCGCGCCGCTGCGCAGGCTCGGGTGGAGCAGCTGATCGCCGATTCACGCGGTACGGTCATCAACAGCGCGGTGATACCGAGCATCGACTATCACGGGATTCTCGCAGACCTCCCGCTTGGTCAAGTCGAAGCGGTTCTCGCCCGCGGTCCCGATGCAATCCAGCTGCTGACCTCCGAGTCGATCATGTTCGTGGCGCCCGCTCAACCGATGGGGACTCCCGGACTCGAGCCGAGCGACCTGCCGCCGGTTGCTCCCGCGGCGGACCCTCCTCAGGAGCCCCGACCCCGCGTCGCGTTGCTCGACGGCCTGCCGCTCGCCAACCACACGTTTCTCGCGGGGCGGTTGGTCGTCGACGACCCGGACGAGCATGCCACCCGATACACGAGCGGTCAGCAACACCACGGCACGGCGATGGCCTCGCTGATCTGCCACGGCGACCTGTCGTCGCCCGGCCCGGTGCTCTCCACTCGCCTGTATGTGCGTCCCGTCATGGAGCCGCACCCGTACTATGAAGACCACGAGACCATCGCTCGCGGCGACCTGCTGGTCGACCTGGTGCATCGGTCGTTCCACCGCATGTTCGACGGTGACGGCGGTCATCGACCGGCCGCGCCCAGCGTGCGGATCATCAATCTGTCGATCGGCGATCCAGCTCGGGTGTTCGCACGCCGGATCAGTCCATTGGCGAAACTGCTCGACTGGCTCGCCCACCGCTACAACCTGCTGATCCTGGTGAGTGCCGGTAACCACTCGGAACCGCCTACCGTATCCGCAGAGGAAATTGGGGATCCGAGCACTGCCCACCATGCGATGACCACTGCCGTTCTCGACGATGCGCGACATCGCCGTCTTCTGTCCCCCGCTGAGGCCGTGAACGTGCTGACTGTCGGTGCAGTGCACGACGATGCGACGGACGGCCCAGTACCGGACACCGCAATCGACGCTGTCGAGGTCGGATTACCGGCCCCGTACAGTGCCACCGGCTTCGGATACCGGCGGTCGGTAAAGCCGGAGGTGCTGCTCCCTGGTGGCCGCCGCCTGTTCCAACGTCCTCCTCCTGGGACCGAGGGTGCCGTCACCCTCTTCGCAGCGCAGCAGGCCGCGATGGGGCCAGGACTGCTGGTCGCCGCGCCTGGTGCGTACGGTGGCGATGCTACTGCCTACAGCTCTGGCACGAGCAATGCCACCGCGCTGGCGACCCGCGCGGCCAACCAGATCTTCGACGTGCTCTCGGATCTTACCGCGGCGGTGGGCGAGTTTCCCTTTCCTGATGCGCAGTACCACCCGGTGCTGGCCAAGGCACTGCTGGTGCATGCCGCCAGCTGGGGCGACCTCCAGCAGAGGCTGGGCGACTCTCTCGGGCTGGGCCGGCGTGAGCTGACCCAGGCGTTGGGGTATGGGCGCGTTGACCTGGATCGGGTAGCCACGGCGGCTCGTACCCGCGTCGTCATGCTCGGTGCCAGCACTATCGGTGACAAGCAGCGTCAGCAGTTCAGCCTGCCGCTTCCAGCTGCCCTGATGACGACCGCAGAGTGGCGCAGGCTCACAGTGACCCTCGCTTGGTTGTCGCCGATCAACCCGCGTTCGCAAGCCCATCGAGTCGCCAGACTGAGGTTCGAGCCCCCGACGGGTCCGCTCGGCGTCACCCGGAGTGAGGCCGACTCGAACGCAGCCAGGAAGGGCACGGTCCAGCACGAAGTCCTCGATGGCAGGAAGGCGCTCGCCTTCACTGCTGGCGATGCCGTCACCGTCAACGTTGACTGTCGCATCGATTCCGACCAGCACGACGTGTGGATCCGCTATGGCCTCGTCGCGTCGATCGAGATGGCGTCGACCATTCGTGCGGACGTACATGCTCAGGTGCGTGACGGTCTCCGGGTTCAGGCGAGGAGCAGGCAGCAGGTGGCGGCACGTTCGTGACCTGGTTCGTCGCTCCCCCGGTGACTTGGGCTTCGTTGGCTGCGATGATCATTGGGTCGTCGCCGAAGTTCCACTGAACTCGGGGTGTTCTCGTGTGACAACCCCTCAGATGGGGATGTCGGGTAGCGGTGGCTGGTAGATCGGTAGGAACATGGGGTGGATCCACAGGTAGCGGCCTTGGGTGTCGGTGACGCGGCGCAGGCTGGCGAAGGTCGGGTCCTGCTCCTTGAGCATGGTGTGCAAGGTGCGGAGGACGTCGCCCTCGGCCCGTACCATCCTCTCGACGAAGGCTCCCTGCTCGGGGTCGTTGCCGTCCCAGTCGCTGGTCGCGGCGGCGGAGCCGGCGAAGTCCGCGGCGGCGGTCAAGGTCTCCTTGCCCAGGGCCAACTGCTCCTTGACGGTGTCCCACTGGGCGGTGGTGAAGTCGAGCTCGGCCGCGGCGAGGCTGATCCCGAGGAACGGCTTGATCAGCGCGGAGGTGACCTTGAGCAGCGGGACGGCTCTGACCCACCAGTCCCTGGGCACGTTCAGGGTGTAGATCCCGGCCTGGGGGTGGTCGGGGTCCAGGGCGTGGACG
>JBGSWT010000536.1:0-9455 GCA_041751815.1 Pseudonocardiaceae bacterium | reverse complement strand
CGGCTCGGGCAGGCCCGCCGCGGGGAGTTCGGCCCGCAGCTCGCGGGCGCGTCGGGCCAGCATTGCCGGATCTGGACGCGGCTCGTTGTCGACCATGCGGCGCAACGCCGGATCGCCGGTATAGGCGTCGACGAAGCCCTCCACGAGACGATCGAACCGCAGGCCGAGCGTCAAGTACTCGCGGACCAGATCAGTGGCGCTGCCGCTCATGCCGCTGACGATAGAGCTCGTGAGTGGCTGGCGTTGGTTGCCAGTGGCAGAAACACTGTTAGTCACTCACGAGCCGAACCGGCGGTGCCGGGCCGCGAAGTCGCGAAGGGCGCGCAGGAAGTCCACCTTCCGGAAGGCCGGCCAGTACGCGTCGCAGAACCAGAACTCCGAATGCGCGGACTGCCAGAGCAGGAAACCCGACAGCCGCTGCTCCCCCGACGTGCGGATCACCAGGTCAGGATCGGGTTGCCCGGAGGTGTAGAGGTGCTCGGCGATCTGCTCGACGTCGAGCACCTCGGCGAGTTCCTCCATGGTGGTTCCGGCCTCGGCATGCTTGAGCAGCAGTTTGCGCAACGCGTCGGCGATCTCCTGACGGCCGCCGTATCCCACTGCCACGTTCACCGCCAACCCGGACCGATCCCGGGTCCGGGTTGCTGCGGTGGTCAGCCGCTGCGCCATCTCCGGCGGTAGCAGGTCCAGCGCGCCGACGACCCGCACCCGCCACGGCTTCTCCGGCGCGCACAGCTCGTCGACGACATCGGCGATGATCTCCAGCAACGGCTCCACCTGGTCGGGCGGCCGGTTGCGCAGGTTGTCCGGCGACAGCAGCCAGAACGTGGCGATCTCGACACCGGCCTCGCGACACCAGCCGAGTAGCTCCACCAGCTTGGCAGCACCCACCCGGTGACCGTCGCTGACGTCGGCGAACCCGACCTCCTTGGCCCAGCGACGATTCCCGTCCACGATCACCGCAACGTGGCGGGGGCGGTTGGCAGTGCCGAGTTGGCGTCGCAACCTGCGCTCGTAGACGGCATAGACGAGGTCCTGCAGCCTCACAAGTCGGCAAGGCTACGCCCGGCACGTTCACCCAGCGGTCGGCAGGACACCGGCTGATTCCGCTGGCCGTGCTAGTGGTATTGGTGCACCACGGCGTGGCCCCTGCCTCGACGGATCAGAGCCCGGTTGACCGGAACAGTGACTACGAACGCGACGCCGAGGGCAATAGCGAGCGCGCCCCAGAACAGCCACGAACCCAGACCGGCTTCCATCGCCCCCGGGATGATGAGCATGATCGCGTTGTCGACGATCTCCATGACGGTGATGGACACGGTGTCCGCGACGAGAGCCACCCCGATCGCCGCGCGGAGCGCGAGGCCGGAGCGCAACACCGGAACGATGGTGAAGGAGTAGCCGAACAGGAACGCCAGCGCGACCGCAAGCACGATGGTCGCCCCGTTGCTCCAACCCAGGGCGGTGCCGATGACCAGGCCGAGAATCTCACCGATGGCGCAGCCGGTGAGGCAGTGCGCCGTTGCGATCACCGCCAACCGGTTCAGCTCGCGCCGTCCCTGAGCAGTAAGCGGTGCGGCGCCGTGCCGGGCGTGCTGATGCGCGTCGTGATCGACCGTGTGATCGGGCATGATCAGATCTCCGTTGGCCGTGGTCGTCGGCTTCTCCTGCCGGTTCCCACCGACCAACGGTATACCCGGTGCGGGTATTTCCGACCGCCAGTTGTTTCACAAGCTGTGGCCAGGACCGAGAGCTACAGTTGCGGGCCCCGCGCGCGCAGGTCGTCGACGGTGGCCATCGCCTGCTGGAGCTCGCCGAGCCACTCCTGGGCGTGCTCGCCGACCAGACGCACTGCCCACGCCAGCGCTTCAGAGCGGGATCGCGCCACCCCGGCATCGACCAGGGTGTCGAGCACCAGGCGCTCGGGCTGCCGCAACCGGGTCATCACCGGCACCGACAGCGTCGTGAACAACTCCTCAGTGCCACCCAGCCGGGCACCCCAGGCCACCTTGCGCCGGTAGCGGTGCTCGGCCTGGCGGGCGATCTCGATCCGCTCATCGCGGGTGTCCTCCCGGAACCGGCTGATTCGACCGGCCTCGGCCGCGGCCCGCTCGGCATCGTCGGTGAACTCCTCGCGCAACGCACGCAGCTGTCCCACCACGACGATCTCCTCGCGGTCCACGGTGACCTCCACCTCACCGGTGAACCAGCCGTCCGGCAACCGGCCGACGAACCAGGCCTTGGCGTCGTCGGCCGACGGTAGGTCGGCCTGCTGCCAGCCACCTCGCCCGTGCCCTCGGCCCCCGGGCCGCATTCCGTGCGGCCGTCCACGTCCCACCATGTCGTCATCCTTCCGCTCGCCCTGTGCTTGTAATAATTCTCGCCCTGTTGCTTGTAATAATTACAGCATTACAGGCGTTGCAGAGTCGAGCGAATGTCGTTCGCCAGCCGCGAACGACAGACAACCGGGCAGTCAGTTACGCCGGAGCTGGCCTTGTAGATCTTCCGGGGAGGTCACCGGGCGGTCACAGACGAACCCGTGGCAGACATAGGCCGCTGCAGCTTCCGCGACCAGGCCGCGCCCGGCGAGCATCGGGTGCTCGACACCCGGTTCGCCGGCCAGCACAACGGCTCCACCGGGTGCGGCCCACCGAGCCTTGACTTCCAGCGCTGCGCGGGCCGCATCCCCGGCCGGACCGATCACAGCGATCTGCACCGGCCCATGTACCAGCGCCTCAGCGGTGGTCAGCCAGTGCCCGGCCGCCTGCGGTGCCCTGGCCGGCACAAATCCGGCCCGGGCCACTGCAGCTTCGGCTGCCGCACGGTAGGGCTCCGAGCCGGTTAACGCCGAGGCGGTGACCAGCGCACCAGCCAGCGCGGACGCGCCCGCCGGGGTCGCATTGTCGGTCGGGTTGGCGGGACGGCGGAACAGCGCCTCGGCATCCGCTGCGGTATCGAACCAGGCACCGGCATGGTCCGGGTCGGCGAAATGCTTCTGGACCTGCTCCAGTAACGGCGTCGCGGCCTGCAGCCATCGATCCGCGCCGGTGGCCTGGTGCAACGCGAGCAAGCCTTCGATCAGCCAGGCGTAGTCGGCCAGCACCGCAGCGGCCGCGCCGACCACACCGTTGCGTGAGCTGCGCCGCAGCCTGCCGTCGACGAGGTGCGTGTCCAGCATCAGCTCCGCTGCTGCCGCCGCCGCCGCGGTCCACTCCGGACGGTCCAGGACGCCACCGGCCTCGGCCAACGTGGTGATCGCCATCCCGTTCCATTCGGTGACCACCTTGTCGTCCCGGGCCGGCTGCGGACGGGCGGCCCGGGCAGCGAGCAGCACGGTGCGCACCCGCTCCCAGCGATTGGCGTCATCAGGCTCGGCAGGCAACTGCAGCACCGAGGTGCCGTGCTCGAACGTCCCGGTCGCGCTCACCGCGAGCAACTCCGCCGCCCACTGACCATCATCAGGCCCGAGCACCTCGACGAGCTGCTGTGGCGTCCACACGTAGGTGGCGCCCTCGTGACCATCCGTGTCGGCGTCCAGCGATGCCGCGAAGCCGCCCTGCGGGGTACCCAGCCCGTCGATCAAAAACGTCGCTGTCTGCTCAGTGACCCTCCGGGCGATCGCTGAACCCGTCAGCCGGGTCAGATGGGTGTAGACACGCAGCAGTAACGCGTTGTCATAGAGCATCTTCTCGAAATGTGGCACCACCCAGGCTGCGTCGACGCAGTAACGCGCGAACCCACCGGCTAGCTGGTCGTACATTCCGCCGCGGGCCATCGCTTCACAGGTTTTCTGCACCATGGACAGCGCCGGCTCTGAGCCGGTCCGCTCGTGATGGCGGAGTAAGAACTCCAGCAGCATCGACGGCGGGAATTTCGGGGCGCTGCCAAAGCCAGCGTGCCGGTGATCGAACTCCCCCGCCAGCTTGTCGATCGCGGTGGCCAGCACTTGATCATCCACTACGGACTCGGCCAGCGGCACGGCCCGCTGGCTAAGCTGCCCTACGAGGCGTTTGGCGGCCTCCCGGACCTCGTCACCACGGTTGATCCAGGCCTGCCGGACAGCGATGAGCAGCTCAGGGAAGCCCGGCAGACCGTGTCGGGCCGACGGCGGGTAGTAGGTGCCGCAGTGAAACGGATCGCCAGCGGGGGTCAGGAAGCAGGTCATCGGCCATCCACCGTGGCCGGTCATCGCCACGGTCGCCTCCATGTAGACGGAGTCGACGTCGGGGCGCTCCTCCCGATCCACCTTGATGTTGACGAAGTTGGCGTTCATCACGCGAGCGATGTCCTCGTCCTCGAAGGACTCGTGTGCCATCACATGACACCAGTGGCAGGCTGCGTAACCGACAGACAGCAGCACGGGCACATCGCGCTTCGCCGCCTCAGTGAACGCCTCCTCACACCACGGCCACCAGTCAACCGGATTGGTGGCGTGCTGCAGCAGGTATGGACTGGTGGAAGTCTCGAGCCGGTTCGCCATGTCGGCTATCCTCCCTGGCCCGCCTGCGGCGCAGAAGCCCCATTACTGCGGAGGTTTGTCGCCATCGTCGTCGAAGGACTTAGGGACCCGGCGCAGGTGCTTGTTCATCGAGCGCACCAGCAGCGCCACGGCGAGGAAGAACAGCAGAAGAACCACCAGACCGACTGGCGCAGCCTTACCGAAATCCTCGCCCTGCCCACCTGGATCAGGGGCCGGAGAGGGGGTTTGGACGAGCACAGACCCAGTCCCGGCCACATAGCCCGTCGGCAATACCGCCTCCACAGCAGGAAGTGCGTCGGTGGTGGGCAACGGCAGGGTCATGCGTGCACCCGTTCCCGTACGCCGGAGAACAAGTCATCCTCCGGCACCGTGGTGTCGACCAGCGAGCGAGCCAACTCGTACTCCTCGGTCGGCCATAACTCTCGCTGTACGGTGTGCGGCACCGCGAACCATCGGCTGGCTGGGTCGATCTGGGTGGCATGTGCCCGCAGCGCGTCGTCCCGTACTCCGAAGTACTCGCCACACTCCACTCGGGTGGTGACGCGCTCCAAGACGTCTGGCAGCGACGGATCCCACTTTGCCAGCCACTCACCGAACGGTGACTCGGCACCGACGGCGACCAGCGCGTCGTGCATCAGCTGCATCCGCCTGCGGGAGAAGCCGTGCATGTAGTACAGCTTCCACGGCTGCCACGGCTGTCCGGCATCCGGGAAGCGATCCGGATCGCCCGCGGCGTCGAACGCCGCGACCGACACCTCGTGGCAGCGGATGTGGTCCGGGTGCGGATAACCGCCGTTCTCGTCGTAGGTCACCACCACGTGCGGGCGGAACTCGCGGATCACCCGCGCCAGATCACGGGTGGGACCCTCCAAAGGAACCACCGCGAAGCACCCCGGCGGCAGCGGCGGCTTCGGATCCCCTTCTGGCAAGCCCGAGTCGACGTAGCCCAGCCAGCGGTGTCGCACGCCCAGAATCTGCGCGGCGCGGGCCATCTCCTGGCGGCGGACTGCGCTCATCTCCGCGGGGCGCTCGGCAAGGTCGGCCGGGGTGAACGACGGATTCAGGATGCTGCCGCGTTCCCCACCGGTGCAGGTGACGACCATCACCTCGTGACTTTCTGCAACGTACCGGGCCATCGTTGCGGCACCCTTGCTTGACTCGTCATCAGGGTGTGCGTGTACCGCCATCATTCGCAGCTGCTCCGCCATGGACGCCTGCTCATCCCTCCTCCACCGACCGCCGAGCGTGCTCCCCAGCCGGTGGGAATACTGCCCGTCGATCACCGGATACGACTTGTCGACTCGTGTCAGCTCTCTGGTTGAACCATTGTCTCCAGAGGGCCGACAGATCTGTTCAGGAGGTGGAACACCGTGACCGCCAGCCAGCTTCCCGAGGGCCGCTACGGACCGCGGGCGATCGGGCGCCGCCGCCGTTGGGCCGCTCCGGTAGGGCTGGTGCTTGCGGTGCTCGCCGGCCTGGTGGTGGCGGTGATCGGTTACCGCAACCTCGGAAGCACACCGGTGCAGGGCGAGGCGCTGGGCTTCACCCTGTTGAACGGCAATGCCGATACCCACCTGGAGACCTATGGAGTGGAACTGCGCCTGAACGTCATCCGGGATGATCCCTCGCGACCCGCAGTGTGCATCGTCCGGGCCCGTTCTCGGGACGGGGAGGAGACCGGGCGAAGGGAGGTCTACGTGCCCCCCGCCGCCGGGCCGATCGTCCTCACCACCGTTGTGCGCACCTCCAGGCCACCGGTCACCGCTGACGTCTACGGATGCTCGCTTGCGGTGCCTCCTTACCTGGTACCGGTCCCTGGTTACTGATCCCAAAGGGACGTGCTGAGCAGGCACGATCCAGCGTCCGTCACCCATAAGGCTGAGGCCGAACCGCACACATCGTGTTACCGTGGTGAACGCGCACGGCCCCGGGGCAGGGCCGTGTTTTTCCGTTCCGGCTGCTGGCCTGCATGCCAGCGGTATGGAGCACTCCGCCCCCGCGACCGCGGACGTCGGATCAGACGAGGAGTGATGACCGTGAGCGAGACCCAGGTAGCCTGGCTGACCCAGGAAGCCCACGACCGGCTCAAGCAGGAGCTCGACGAGCTGATCGCTAATCGCCCGATCATCGCCGCGAAGATCAACGACGCCCGCGAGGAGGGCGACCTCAAGGAGAACGGCGGCTACCATGCCGCGCGCGAAGAGCAGGCCCAGCTCGAAGCACGGATCCGCCAGCTGCAGGAGCTGCTGCGGGTCGCCAAGGTCGGCGAGGCCCCGGCCGAGTCCGGCGTTGCTGCGCCCGGAATGGTCGTCACAGTGCGGTTCGAGGATGACATGGAGACCGAGACCTTCCTGCTCGGCTCGCTCGAGGAAGGCGCCCACGGCGACCTCGAGGTCTATTCACCGAACTCCCCGCTGGGCAAGGCGATCATCGGCGCGCATGAGGGCGAGGACCGGCACTATGAGTTGCCCAATGGCGGTTTGATGACCGTCGCCGTCGTCAAGGCAGAGCCATTCCGGGGCTGAGCCACCTGCGTGGTGCCGCGCCTGGACATACCGGTGAAGCTTCTCGCATTTACTACTGTTGGTAGCGACACACTCACTCGATCAGGGTGGCTTAACCGTATGTTCACTCGCCTTTTGGGGATTTTGCGCCGTTAAGTACGCACCATTGCCCCAATGGAGAACTCAGCGCGGCGCGGAGACCACTCGGATGGCGTATCTCGCCGTAGGCTTCCTCGGTTCGCGCCAGGTCTGCACCGGCGAGATCCGTGGACGGTGGAAACCAGCTGGTCGATGGCGGACTCGGCTGACGTGCCACGGGGCCCAGCGCGCCATCGTGCGGAGCCCGGCGGCGCAGCCCGACGTCGAATGACGGCGATCGCAGCGTTGATGACAATCGGCTCGGTGCCCTTCACGGAGCCGGCGCTGCCCGCCCTCGACGACCAGTCAATCCCGCTGGACGGGCGAGCAGCAGCCACGCTCAATTCAACTCAGGCGAACCTGGTCAAGCTTGGCATCGAGGACAGCCCGGTCGACGCTAATGTGACGAAAGCTGCCGAGTCATCCGTGCTGCCGAACGGGATCGTCAACGGCCCCGCTGCGAACCACTCCATCACAGTGGTCGCCGACATCCCCGCCAACTACGTCGCCCTTTACCGTGCCGCCGCCGCGACATGTGCGGACTTGCACTGGCCGGTGCTCGCCGCCATCGGAAAGATGGCATCGGATCACGGCCAATCCACCCTGCCCGGCGTGCATTCAGCAGCAAATCCCGACGGAGCCAAAGGCCCGATGCAGTTCCTGCAACGCACCTTCGACGCCGTGACCGCCCGACATCCGATCCCGCCCGGCGGGGCGACCCCGCCGTCGGCGTACAATGCACATGACGCGGTCTACACCGCCGCCGCCTACCTCTGCGATAACGGCGCCCGCGATAACCGAAACGTCACCGGCGCGATCTACGCCTACAATCCCAGTCACGCCTACGTCGACAAAGTCCTGGGCGTCGCCCGGGCTTACGGCGACCCCAATCCGAGCCCTCAAACACCGGCCGCCTCTTCGCCGGCCCCTCCTGCACCGGCCAATCCTCCCCAGGCGCCCGCTGCCTCAGGCGTTGCTGGTCGTGGGGTCGCCGCAGTGGCGTTCGCGCGCACCCAACTGGGTAAACCCTATGTCTGGGGTGGCAACGGTAATCCCGGCTTCGATTGTTCTGGGCTTACCAAGGCTGCCTACGCTGCCGTTGGAATTGCGATACCTCGCACAGCCCAAACCCAGTACAATCACGGACCGCGGCTGCCGGCCGGTGCCGCCCTACAGCCCGGCGATCTACTGTTTTTCGGCAGCCCACGCAACATTCACCACGTCGGTATGTCCCTCGGCGGCACACTTATGATCAATTCGCCTACCTTCGGGCAGACCGTCAAGATTCAGGACTACCGCAAATTCCGCAACTACGTGGGAGCCTCACGGCCGACCACCTGAGCCAGCGAGTCAGCGCGTCACCTGGTAGCCGGCAGCGTCCAGGTCAGCGACAAGCTCCGCACAGTGTCGCGGCCCCCGGGTCTCCAGGCTCAAGGCGACCACCACATCGCCCACCCCCAGGCTTCCGGCGATCCGGGAATGCGCTACGTCCACCACATTGGCGCCCGACACACCCACCTGCATCAGTAACGCGGCAAGCTCCCCCGGCCGATCGGGCACGGTCACCCGCAGAGCCAGGAATCGGCCGCCCGCGCTGAGCCCGTGCCGGATGACGTGCATCAGCAGCAGCGGGTCGACGTTTCCGCCGGACAGCACCGCGCACAACGGCCCGGGCAATCGCACGGAGGGTTCCAACAGCGCAGCGACGGCGGCCGCACCGGCCGGCTCGACGAGCATCTTGGCCCGCTCCAGGCACAGCAGCAGCGCCTGGGACAGCGCCTCCTCCCCTACCGTGATCACCTCGTCGACCAGCGCGGACACATGCGCAAAGCTCACTGATCCCAGCTCGGCGACAGCGATGCCGTCAGCCATGGTGTGCCGCCGCCGTAACCTCACCGGCACGCCGGCGGCCAACGAGGCAGGCCAGGCGGCGGCTCCCTCCGCTTGCACACCGATCACTCGCACGTCCGGTTTGACACCCTTCACGGCGACGGCGATCCCGCCGACGAGCCCGCCGCCACCGGTGGGGACCAGGACAGTACCGACGTCGGGAAGCTGCTCAAGCAACTCGAGGCCCACCGTGCCCTGGCCGGCAAGTACGTCAGGGTGGTCGAACGGGTGGATGAACACCGCTCCGGTGTCGTCGGCGAACTTGCGCGCCGCAGCGATCGACTCCTCCACCACGTCACCGAGCAGGTGCACCCGCGCGCCGTAACCCCGGGTCGCCGCGAGCTTGGGCAAGGCCGCGGTCACCGGCATGTACACCGTCGCCGTGGTCCCTAACATCGCCGCCGCCAGCGCCACACCCTGCGCGTGGTTGCCGGCGCTGGCCG
>JBGSWT010000535.1:0-2860 GCA_041751815.1 Pseudonocardiaceae bacterium | reverse complement strand
GGTCGCGGCGGGTGCGGTGACCTTCGGTAGCCGCGAGGAGATGGCCGCCCTGCTGGACGGTGGGGATCCCGCGGCTTTGCAACGCCGGGCAGTGCTCCTGGACGCGGCCGACGCCGACCACCCTATGAGCTCCGCACTGGTAGCCCGGAGGTTCGCGCAGTTGCGGGAGCTGCACCGAGCGGCGGCCGCGGGGGATGTCGCGCTGAGCGACAAGATCGTCACCGAGGTCGCCTCCGCGCTGTGTGACCATCGGGTCCGCGACGCCTGCCTGCCCTGGTGCTCGGGACCGGGCGCGGTCGCCGCTGAGCGGCTCTGGCTGTCCCTTGTCCGAGCGACCCCCGCACCGGAGCGGGCCGAACCTGCGGCGCTGCTGGCGCTGGTCGCTTACCTTCGTGGGGACGGTGCACTGGCCGGTGTCGCATTGGACGCGGCGTTGCAGGCGTGCCCGCAGCACTCACTGTCCGGGTTGTTACGAGCCGCACTGGACGGCGGACTGCCGCCGGAAGTGCTGCGCACTGTCGCGGAGGATGCCGCCGCGGCCCTTCCACGACCTTCGCGCAAGCATCGCAAGCGCCGATCACGACGGAAGCGATGACCGGATCAGCTGGTGGCGCGAGCGAAGTCCCAGGCGTCGGTCACGATCGCGGCGAGTTCGGCACGTTCCGGTTTCCAGCCCAGCTCTTCGCGTGCTCGATCGCTGGAGGCGATGAGCACGGCCGGGTCACCCGGCCGTCGTGCCGCAGACTGCGCCGGGAGTGGATGCCCGGTGACCTGCCGGCAGGTGTCCACGACCTGCTGTACCGAGAAGCCGGTGCCGTTGCCGAGGTTGTAGATGCGATGTTCGCCGGGCACAGCCTGCTCGAGCGCACGTTCATGGGCGTCGGCGAGGTCCACCACGTGGATGTAGTCACGGATGCACGTGCCATCCGGCGTAGGCCAGTCCTGCCCGAACACCATGATCTTCTCCCGATGACCGAGGGCAACCTGCAGCACGAGAGGGATGAGATGGGTCTCGACGGTGTGTCGTTCGCCGTAACGACCGTAGGCGCCGGCGACGTTGAAGTACCGCAAGCTCACGGCGGCGAGGCCGTGCGCAGCGGCGTAAGAACCGATCGCGTGGTCGATGGCGAGTTTCGTCGCACCGTAAGGGTTGGTGGGCAGGGTGGCTGCATCCTCGGTGATCGGCACCGACGCAGGCTCCCCATAGGTTGCCGCCGTGGAGGAGAACACCAGCCGAGGAGTTCCGTTTTCGCGCATCGCCTCGAGCAGCCGCACCGAGGCAACCACATTGCCCAGCCAGTAGCGCTGCGGCTGCGCCATCGATTCACCGACCAGGGAGCGGGCCGCGAAATGCAGCACGCCGTCGAAACCCTCGGCCAACACCGGTCCGGCGTTCTCGACCGAGCCCTCGACGAACCGGCAACCGGCTGGCACCGCGTCCACGTGCCCAGTGGAAAGGTCATCCAGTACCACGACTTCGTGGCCCGCCTCCACCAGGCGAGCGGCGCAGACACTGCCGATGTAGCCCGCGCCCCCGGTGACAAGCAACCGCATCCTGCTTGGCCCAGCTCCCGACAGCCCTGTCACAGTTGCCGGGCCAGTACCGCGTGCGCGAGCGCGCCGTCTACCTCGACCGTGGACCCTCCGCCGGAGAGCACCACCGGATGGCCTGCCCGCGCCAAAGCCGCCACCTGCACCACATTGCCGGGCACCGCCTCCACCTTGTGCAGATCCGCCATCAGGGCCGGATCCTCCTGCACATTCTCGGCGATGCGTCGCACCTCCACGGTGCCCCCACCGCGACGGGCCACCTCGTCGAGGCGGACCAAGTCGGGTTCGATCGGGGGGGCGCCTTCCCCGATCCCCAGCTCATCGAGTCCCGGGATCGGGTTGCCGTACGGCGACGTGGTCGGATTGCCCAGCAGCGCGACCAGCTTGCGCTCCACGGCCTCACTCATCACGTGCTCCCAGCGGCAGGCCTCGTTGTGCACCTGCTCCCACTCCAGCCCGATCACATCCACCAGCAGACGCTCGGCCAGCCGGTGCTTGCGCATCACCGATGTGGCCCGGTTGCGGCCCTCCGCGGTCAGCTCGAGGTGCCGGTCGTCGGCCACTGTCAGCAGGCCGTCACGCTCCATTCGAGCCACTGTCTGGCTGACGGTTGGCCCGCTTTGTCCTAGGCGCTCGGCGATCCGCGCCCGCAGCGGGACAACACCCTCCTCCTCCAGCTCGAAGATGGTGCGCAGGTACATCTCGGTGGTGTCAATGAGATCGTTCACACCAGTCTCCTTTTACTTGGTGCCATGATAGTGGTCCACCGGGGACGCTGCGGAGTATTCGCTGGCAGTGACCGGAAAGAGGGGTGATATGCATCCGTTGATCACGCCCCGTCAGCTGGCTGCCCTCCTGGCCGGCCCTGAGCCGCCCATCCTGGCGGACGTGCGGTGGTCGCTTACCGGGGCACCCGGCTGGGCCGACTACCAGGCTGGCCACCTGCCCGGCGCGGTCTTCCTCGATCTGGACACGGAGCTGGCAGGTCCACCGGGCCCCGATGGGCGGCACCCGCTTCCGAAGCCGGCAGCGTTGCAAGCCACCCTGCGCGCCGCAGGTATCCGCCCGACAGCACCGGTGGTCGCCTACGATGCGGCGGACGGATCGGTGGCGGCCCGGCTGTGGTGGCTACTGCGCTGGTCGGGACATTCTGCGGTGGCGGTGCTCGACGGGGGGATCGCAGCCTGGCGGGCGGCTGGGCTGCCGGTGACCACCGACGTGCCCGAACCTCTGGTGGGCACGATCACGGTGCAGCCCGGAGCAATGCCAGTGCTCGACGCAGCGCAGGCCGCGGCGCTGGCCCGCGACG
>JBGSWT010000534.1:0-4812 GCA_041751815.1 Pseudonocardiaceae bacterium | reverse complement strand
GGCGGCTCGTCCGGCGGCTTTCGCGGCCTGCGCCGCCCGTTCGGGTTCACGCCGCAGCCAGACTTGGCGTTGCTGGCGCAACACCTCGGCACTGGAGTCGGTGAGTACCAGAGTGCCGTAGTCGCCCTCGACCGCGAGCAGACGTTGGGCCAGCAGCTGGCGCACAACTCCGCGCCACTCGCCCTCTCGCAGCTCGGTGCCGATCCCGAACACCGTCAGGGACTCGTGGCCGAACTGGGTGACCTTGGCCGTTATCTTGCCGAGCAGGATGTCGATCACTTGGCCCGCGCCGAACTTCTGGCGGCGTTCCCGGTCCAGCCGGAACACGGTCGAGAGGAGCTTCTGCGCCGCGACCGTGCCGTCCCACGACTCCGGCGGCGCCAGACAGGTATCGCAGTTGCCGCACTCGGTGCCGTGCTGGCTGAAGTACGCGAGCAGTTGGGCGCGGCGGCACTCGACCGTCTCGCACAAGGCCAGCATGGCGTCGAGGTGGGTGCCAAGACGGCGGCGGTGGGCGTCGTCACCCTCCGAGGTGTCGATCAGCTTGCGCTGCTGCACGACATCCTGCAGACCGTAGGTCAGCCAGGCTGTCGACGGCAAACCGTCCCGCCCGGCCCGGCCGGTCTCCTGGTAGTAGCCCTCGACGGACTTGGGCAGATCAAGGTGGGCGACGAAGCGCACGTCAGGCTTGTCGATTCCCATGCCGAACGCGATGGTGGCGACCATGACCACGCTGTCCTCGCGCAGGAAGCGCGCCTGATTGGTCGCTCGGGTGTGCGCGTCGAGCCCTGCGTGGTAGGGCAGTGCCTCGATCCCGTTGCTCACCAGGAAGTCCGCGATCTTCTCGACCGAAGCCCGGGACAGGCAGTAGACGATCCCCGCGTCACCGGAGTGCTCGGTGCGCAGCAGCTCCAGCAACTGCCGCTTGGGCTCGTTCTTCGGCACGATGCGGTACTGGATATTGGGGCGGTCGAAGCTTGCCACGAAGTGCCGGGCATCGGTCAGGTTCAGCCGGGACGCGATCTCGACGTGGGTCGCCTTGGTGGCCGTCGCGGTCAGCGCGACGCGGGGCACCGCGGGCCACCGCTCGTGCAACGCGGACAGGGCGAGATAGTCGGGACGGAAATCGTGGCCCCACTGGGCTACGCAGTGCGCTTCGTCGATGGCGAACAGCGAAATCGTGCCGCGGTCCAGCAGCCGCAGCGTCGACTCGACGCGCAGCCGTTCCGGCGCCAGGTAGAGCAGGTCCAGCTCGCCGGTGAGAAACGCGGACTCGACCTGGCGGCGCTGGTGGGAATCCTGGGTGGAGTTGAGGAACCCGGCCCGGACACCGAGCGCTGTCAGGGCGTCGACCTGATCCTGCATCAGCGCGATGAGCGGTGAGACGACGACACCGACGCCTTGTCGCACCAGCGCCGGAATCTGGTAACACAGCGACTTGCCACCGCCGGTCGGCATGAGCACCAGCGCGTCACCACCAGCGACGATATGTTCGATGACCTCTCGCTGCTGCCCCCGGAACACGTCGTAGCCGAAGACGCGGCGAAGCATCCGCACGGCATCGCTGTCTTCGAGGCTGTCTTCGAGAACGGTGTCGGGGGAAGCCACCCGGCGATCCTAGGAGGCTCTCGTGGCCGGCCCAGGCCTGGACGGCGCAAGCCGACCGCAGGCATGCTGAGGCGATGACAGGTAGCCGGCAGCCTGCGATCTTCGTCGGCGGTGGCCCGCTCGCCGGGCACAGCGTTGTCGAGATCGGCCCCGATGGGCGGCCGCCCGCTCTCCTTCGCGTGCTCGTGACGCAGGGACCGCTGCTTCGCATCGAGGGCAAGGCGCTCTCACCGGGAATGCGGACCTACGGCGTGTACCAATTGAGCGACGACAGTGACGACCGCTCTTTGATCTATGAGTTCGTCGGGGAAGAGTTCGAGTAGGGCTTACGTGTTCGGCCCACCGCCCATCAACGTGGGCGACACCCGCACGGCCATGTGCTCGTTCGGCGCGCCGAAGCGCTGCGGGCAGATGATGTGCGCGAGGATCTCCGCGCCTTCGACGACGCGGGGTCCCGGTCGGCTGAAATATGAGGTTGCGTCAACCGCCCACACGTTGCCCTCCCGTACCGCCGGCAGCTCGTGCCAGCCGTGCGGCAGCCGGGCTCGCGGCAACTCGCGCAGGGTGTCTTGTGCGTAGTAGCCGCAGGGGGCCAGCACGATCACTTCCGGCGCGTAGGCGTGAATCTCTTCGGCGGTCGTCGTGCGCGACGGCGCACCTGGGAAGCCGAACGAGGGATCACCGCCGGCAAACCCGATCTGCTCGGGTACCCAGTGACCCGGCGCGAACGGTGGCTCCAGCCATTCCAGCACCAGTGTCCGCGGGCGGTGCTGGACATCGACGAGCGCCCGCGTCGGCGCATCGAGCCGTGTCGCCAGCTCGGCGACCAGCGCTTCGGCCCGCCGCTGTGTGCCGGTCAGCTGGCCGACGGTGCGGATGTTGGCGAGAACGTCTGCGATCGTGTTCGGCTCCAGCGAGACAACCTCGACGTTCGCGGAGAGCCTCCGGGCGGCCTGCTCGACCGTGCGGTAACTGACGGCACAGACGTCGCACAGTTCCTGGGTCAGGATCAGATCCGGCCCCAGTGCTCGGAGCCGGGCTTCGTCGAGATCGTAGATCGAGCCGTGCCCGTCGAGCTGCGAGCGCACAGCGTGGTCGATCTCCGCGCTGGTCATGGCCTGGTGCGAGATGCGGCTCGCGGTCAGCTGCGGCTTGCCGACCACCGCCGGCGGGTAGTCGCATTCGTGCGTGACGCCGACCAGTGACGCTTCCAGCCCGAGTGCGCACACGATCTCCGTTGCCGAAGGTAACAGCGAGACGATGCGCGGCGCTGCTGTGCTCATCGATGTCAGGCTACTGGGACGATAGCTCCATGTCCGGTGGCCAGCAGACAGACCCAGCCAGCCACGTCAGACTTGCGATGACCAGGAGAGGAAATCTTAGTGACGACGAGTATCACGCTCGGCATGATCGGATGCGGCAATATCGGGTCGGAATTCGTCGACGTTCTCGGTGAACGGCGAGCGGCTATCGCCGCGACAACCGGGATCGACCTGGAACTCACCCGAATCGCGGTCGCCGATCTGGATAAGCCACGTTCTCTCGCAGTCGGTTCGCGAGCCTTGACCGATGACGTCAGTGCGGTGATCGATGACGACGGGATCGATATCGTGGTCGAGCTCGCCGGCGACGTGGACGGGGTGCGTGACATCGTGCTGCGCACCTTGCGCAGCGGTAAATCCGTCGTCACCGGGAACAAGGCGCTCATCGCTTCGGCCGGCCCGGAACTGTTTGCGCAGGCTCGCGAGTCGGGAGTCGACCTGCTGTTCGAGGCTGCCACCGTTGCCGGCGTCCCTATCGTGCGCCCGCTGCGGGAATCCCTGGTGGGGGAGGAGGTGACCAACATCGCCGGCATTCTCAACGGGACGACGAACTATGTGCTCTCTCGGATGGCCAACGATTCGATGGACTACGACGCCGCCCTCGCCCAGGCGCAGGCGCTCGGGATCGCCGAACCCGATCCCACTGCCGACGTCGAGGGTATCGACTCGGCGTCCAAGCTTGCGATTCTTTCATCGATTGCCTTCAACCACTCAGTTGCATTCTCGGTCGTACATCGCGAGGGCATCGTAGGAATGGACCGTGCTGACCTGGAGATTGCCAGCAGGTTCGGCTACGCAATCAAGTCACTCGCGGTCGCAGAGGCTCGCTGGGACCAGGGACAGCTTGTGCCCTGTGTGCGGGCGCAGATCTTCCCCGCACTGGTGCCGCTGGGTCATCCACTCGCTTCGGTGCACGATGCGTTCAACGCCGTCTTTGTCACTGGGCGTGACGTCGGGGAGCTGATGTTCTACGGCCAGGGCGCGGGACGACGTCCCACTGCCTCTGCCATTCTCGGTGATGTCGTGGACGCCGCCCACAACCGGATCAGCGGCATCAGCCGGACGGTCCCCGTGGGGCCTCCCGCGGCCATCGGATCCGTCGATGACCTGTGCTATCCCTATTACCTCCGGCTGGATGTCGCAGACTCCCCAGGCGTGCTGTCGGAGGTTTCGGGGGTACTCGGTTCCCACGGTATATCGCTGCGGGTGGTCGAGCAGCACGATTCGGTGGCGGGAGTGGCGAGGGTCGTCTTCGTCACCTACCGAACGACCGAACGGGCGTTCCGCGCCGCCATGTCCGCCCTGACGACATGCGCATCCGTGCTGCGCACCGGACAGGTGCTCAGAATCTTCGCCGACTAGGCGGCGGATGTCCGTCGCGGCTGGTGTGTCGTGAACTCGACACCGCCGACCTCTCTGCGCACCGCAACGTCGGTGGTGTCCAGTTCACGACATGCACCATCGCTGTGCAGGTAGTGCGGCTCAGCCGGTGGCGAGCCCGATCTGCACGGCTGTGGCGTACTCATCGTCGATGAGGACGACCTCGCGGCCGCCGCGATCGAGCAGGCTGGCGGCGATGGAGGCACGGAATCCGCTGGCGCAGTGCACCCACAGCTGGACGTCGGGAACCTCGTCCAGGCGTTCGAGCAGCGAGTGCAACGGCACGTGGACCGATCCGGGCACCTGCCCGCCGGCGCGCTCGTCATCGCGGCGCACGTCGAGCACCACCGGCCCACTACCAGCCGTTGCAGCCCCACATGTTGCAGCCCCAGACGTTGCGGCGAGGTCGGCGAAGGTCGCGCGTCGGTAGGACCGCAACTCGTCCCCGGCGGCCAGCTCGCCGGGACTGCCGACCGCGGCGCCGGCGGGGCGGTCGATGCCG
>JBGSWT010000533.1:0-2399 GCA_041751815.1 Pseudonocardiaceae bacterium | reverse complement strand
GCCGCACTCGCGCAGGACGGCGCCGAGCACGCGGGCAGCAAGATGGCGCTGGCGTCGCTGCTGAAGATGATGTGGGACGACCAGTACATCGACGAGCGAGACGCCCGGTTCGTCAACGACCGGGTGCACGCCAATATCCAGCGGGACGGCACATTTTCGGTGGTGCCGCAGGTTCCTGGCGGTGTCACCACCCCAGCGCAGCTGCGGCGAATCGCCGACGTCGCGGAGCGCTACGACATCCCGATGTTGAAGATCACCGGTGGTCAGCGCATCGATCTGCTCGGGGTTCGCAAGGAGGACCTGCCGGAGGTGTGGGCCGATCTGGACATGCCTTCGGGCTACGCGTACGGCAAGAGCTTCCGGACCGTCAAGACTTGTGTGGGCAGTGACTTCTGCCGCTTCGGCCTCGGGGACTCCACCCAGTTGGGTATCGATATCGAGCAGCGCTACCAGGGGTTGGAGAGTCCGGCGAAGATGAAGCTGGCGGTGTCCGGCTGCCCGCGCAACTGTGCGGAGTCCTATGTCAAGGATGTGGGCATCGTCGCGGTCGAGGGTGGCCGGTGGGAGATCTACATCGGTGGTGCAGCCGGGGCCAACGTGCGCAAGGGTGACCTGCTGGCCACCGTGGACAGCCATGACGAGGCCATCACGCTCACCGGGCGGTTCATGCAATACTACCGGGAGAACGCCAAGTGGCTGGAACGCAGCTACGACTTCGTCCCCCGGATCGGGCTTGCCGAGTTGCACGCGATCATCGTGGCGGACCGGGACGGGATCGCGAGCCGGCTCGACGAGGCCATGCAGCGCTCGGTGGACGCCTACCGCGATCCGTGGCAGGAGCACCAGCAACCGGTGACCGAGGGGCAGTTCCGCGACGCGTTGCCGCTGGTCGAGTTGCCGAAGGTGCCGCTTCGGTGACCGGGTCGCCGATCAGCGCCGGGCCATGCAGACTTGGCCCAGTTGATCAGATTCCCCTCGGCGAGGGTCGTGCGTTCGTCGTCGGTGACGAGCAGGTGGCGGTGTTCCGGCTGCGCGATGGTGGGCTGCGGGCGTTGACGGCAGTCTGCCCGCACCGCGGCGGGCCACTCGCCGATGGCCTCATCGACGGCGCGCAGGTGGTGTGCCCGCTGCACAACCACGCGTTTCGGTTGGCTGACGGTCAGTGCACCACCGGCGAACGGTCAATTCGGGCATATCAGGTCACTGTGGAGAACGGCGAGGTGGTGCTGCGACCTTTCGGCAAAGCGCCTGTAACAACAGTCCCCTAGCGTCGGAGCCCATGGGCGACTTCGTGGACTCGCGGATCGGCGTCGAGGAGGAGTTCCACCTCGTCGATCTGGAGACCAGGAGAGCGACGCCGGCGGTCGATGCCATGCTCGCTCAGCTGGACGGCGACTCGTTCGCACCGGAGCTGCAGCGGTCCTTGGTCGAGGCCAACACGTTGCCCTGCGAGAGCCTCGACGAGCTGCGAGCCGAACTCTGCCGGCTGCGCCGCCGGTTGAACGAGGTGGCCGATCCTCTCGGGCTGGGCGTGGTGGCAGCCGGAACGGTTCCGTTGGTCGACCTGCTCGGTGACGACATCTCAGCCGGCGCCCGCTACGAGCGGATGCAGCATGAGTACCAGCTACTAGTCCGCGAGCAGCACATCTGTGGCGCTCAGGTGCATGTCGATGTGCCCGACCGGGACGTCGCGGTCGCCGTCGTGCAGCACGTGGCGATGCACTTACCGACCTTCCTCGCGCTGTCGGCCAGCTCGCCGTACTGGCGGGGCATCGACAGCGGTTACGCCAGCTACCGCTGCATGGTCTGGCAGCGCTGGCCGACCGCCGGCCCGCCGGGACCGATGCGGACCGCCGCCGACTACGACACCATGGTGGCCGACCTGGTCGCCTCGGGAACGATCAGCGACCCCGGCATGGTCTATTTCGACATCCGCCCCTCGGCGCACCTACCCACCGTCGAGCTGCGGATCTGCGATGCCTGCCCCGCGGTGGACGACGTCGTGCTCATCGCCGGTCTGTTCCGGGCGCTCGTGCAGCGAGCACGTGGGTGGGTCGAGGAAGGCAAACCGTTCCCCCCGACCCGCCACGAGCTGCTGCGGGCCGCAACCTGGCGGGCGGCCCGGTCCGGGCTGGAGGGTGACCTCGTCGATCTTGCCAATCCATCCTGGCCAATCCTGGTGCCGCCGTCACTGCTCCTCGACCGGCTGATCAACGAGTTGCGTCCGGAGCTGGAGGCAGCCGGCGACTGGAAGCAGGTTCGTGAGCTGTCCCAGCGAACCCTTGCCGCGGCCAGCTCCGCGGCCCGCCAGCGCCGATGCGTACCGCCGCCGACTACGACGCCATGGTGACCGACCTGGTCGCCTCGGGAACGATCAGCGACGCTGGCATGGTCTATTT
>JBGSWT010000532.1:0-4910 GCA_041751815.1 Pseudonocardiaceae bacterium | reverse complement strand
AGACGGCGGCGCGATCCTCGAAACGCCATTTGCCCCAGTCCCGCTGCGCCTCAACGGCGGCAATGACCGCGGCGTCGATGGTCTTGCGGTCAGCCTGGTGGACTTTGGCCAGAACCCGCTGGTGACAATGCGGCGCCACGACGTCATGAGTCACGCCACTGCGCACCTCGCGGCCGGCTACGACTGCCGGGATATCAGCCTGCTGGGCACTCACGGCGGCCAGCGCCGCCTTGAGAGCGGTACGTTCGGGAGTCCCCGGCGCATAGCTCAGCACCGGCTCGTTGTGGGGGATCGGGATGTTCCAGGCGCCGCTCATCGCTTCACCAGAGTTAAAAGCATCCGGCAAAGATAATCAGAACAGCCCTGCCGGCGGTTTCCCGGGTCCGCCCAGCAGCGGCTCCTCCAGGAGCATGAAGCCGTTGTCTTTGAGGATGGCCTGGCCTTCGGGAGAGAAGATGAATTGGACAAACGCCTGCGCGGTCCGGGGGTGGGGAGCGGCGGCCGGGATCGTAAGCGCATACACGATCGGCTCGCCCACGAATGCCACCGAGTCACTCGCCGCACGGTGTGCCCCAGGAAGCCGGACCCGGGCCTGGGAGTACCACTCGGCGAGCGTGGGGTCGCTTAGGTTGATCTCCGGCGGTAGATCGACGTGGCGCAGCCCTGCCGCCTTGGCGATGGAGACGTAGGACCAGGAATAATCCAGCTCGCCTGCCTGTACCAGCGCGGTAAGATCGGCTTCCTTGGGTCGCATGTACTTCGGTGAGAGTGCCCGCTCCAGCCGGCGTGCCAGCCCCGGCTGCCTATAGAGCTTTTCAGCGAGCTGGAAGGCCATCAAGGTGCGATATCCGTTCGGATCCAGGGCGGGATCCGACCGGCCGGCCCGAACTCCGGGCCGAAGCAGGATCTGCCACCAGTTTTGGCCGTTGATCTCGCCCGCCCCGGCCGAGCGGTCGGTGTAGATCAGGACCATCGAATTCCGGGCAAACGTCGCGAACCAGGTGGCGTGCTGTGGAATCAGCAGTTTCGGGATGACACCGTAATCCGCCACGCCGATGACGTCCGGGATCTTGCCCAGTTCGGTCAACTTGCGGGCCGCTTCGAGGCTACCCGAGTTTTCCTGCGCGGGAATCACCGCGGGGTGCTTTGTCTTGAAGGCCCGCAACAGCTCGTTAAAGGGCTTGGCTAGGCTGCCGGCGTTGAAAACCACGAGTGGTCCGGCCGGGGAAGTCTGGGCCTTCGCGGGCATTGCCGCACCGGCCGTCAACCCCAGCAGCACTCCGCACATCAGGACTCGCATAAACAGCCCACTCTTTCCGTTGCTCAGAATTTTGCCTGCACCTGTGCCAGCAGCCGGCCCTTACGGACCCCCGGCTCTCCCATCTCCCGGGAGAGATAGTCGAAGACGAGGCGCAAGCTCCGGCCGCGGGGATAGACGTTGAGGCCCGCGGTCCAGGCCCGAGTCCTCACCGCGGCGCTGATCCCTGGGCGATCGAACTCCTCGTACCTCCCGACCGCCTGGATCGCGGGTAGGACGAAGACGGCACCGAGACCGTACCAACCGCGGTCATGGGGACTCGAGACTCCATCTCGCGCCTGACCCAGGTACTCACCCTTGAGGGTAAACCGGTCGTCCTCATAGGCGGCATCGATTCCGTAACGGGTGGAGTCGCCAAAGTACCGGGCGCCGTTCACCCCCAGCGCCAGGTGCGGGAGCAAACGCACCGCGAGTCGCCCCACGCCGAGCATGGTCGAGTCGGAATTCGCCGTCACGTTCTGGCCCTCGCCGTTGAACACCCCGGCCCAGAGTCCGATGCGCCGGTCGATGTATTCCGCCATCAGACCGATGTCACGCTTGGGGGCGAGCGAGTCCACGACGGTGGCTCGGTCCGCCGTCTCGATGTCCGCCAGGGAAGTAATGAACTCACGAGTGAACGGCGTCTTGAACTGGCCGGCCTGCACCGCCCAGGCCCCGGGATTGTACCGGATGTAGGCATCCTGCAGTGCCACGCTGGCCCGGCCGTTCCCCGCCGAGCCGGTACGGAACTCTCCCTGGACCCGCCAGGTTACCCCCTGAGCTATGCCACTGGAAGCCGTGAGCCGGGCCCGGTTGATGGAGGCCGTGAGCCCGATGTTGCTCTGATAGACCTCTCGCGCCTGGATGTAGCCGCTCAGCTTGACGGGGGATGGGGCCGGAACCTGCGATCGTGTCGTGGGAGGGTACTGCCCTGCGAGAGGCGCTTGGATCAGAACGGCAAGCACCACACCAGCGAGGGCAGGCGACTGCATGGGCACGAGGTACCGGCCGAGTGCGGGCGGCTTCGGGGCGGGCTTCATACCGCGTTTACCTCAGAACTCTACCTTCCAGGCAACGCCGGCATGACTGGGGCCGAGCAGCACCTGGGGTGGTCGCAGACCGAAGATCCGCCACCGGCCGTTCATCAGCTTGGCGGAGGTGATGCCTAAGGCCGCTCCGGCGGCCACGTCGGTAAGCCAATGGCGGTTGTCGTTGATGCGTGACCAGCCGACGCCGGTGGCCAGCGTGTACAAGCCTACCGTCGCCCAGGGACTCTTGATGTCGTCGGCAAGTGCCGTGGCGAAGGCGAATGCCATGGTTGTGTGGCCCGACGGCATTGCCGCTTGTCCGGAAAAGGGAACGTAGCCATCGGCGTCCTCGCTGTCCTCCGGACGGGGCCGTCCGGTGATGAGTTTGCCCGCCATCCCCGCGGCGCCGGCAAATGCCAGGGTGGCGGCCAGCCGGCCGCCGCTGCGGGTCAGCCCATCATCCCCGCTCAACAGACCGGCGGCAACGAGTCCCGCGGTGACGGTTCCGTACACCTCGATCTGGCCGAAGCGCCGGACCGTTCGGGCCACATCATCCCTCGAGGAGGATCGTCCCTCCTGCACGAACGTCTGGAGGGGCTGGTCGAGCAGCATGAAGGCGGAGAGCCCGCCCAGGGCGATTGCCCCGTGCCACCAACGAAGAACCGTAGGTTTCTGAATCGAGCTTGAGGCTTCTTCCTGAGCGACAACCTGCAACGGATGCGCGACGACCAGGGCCACCAGCAGCAACCGGGACAGCGTCCCCCGCCCCGGCTGAGCGCCGCGACGGGACACTCCTACTCTTTCCACCGAAGGTTTACCTTCGGGCGTAGGGATGTCGGCTCGAGTACTGACCTTAGCTCGGGGATGTGTGATGAAACGATCCTTTGGCGTCGTGGTGCTGGTGGTAACGCTGGTTTCCTGCCGGGCCTATGACCTCGAATCCCGTCTCACTGACCAGGGGGGACTGGTTCCAGCCGATCGCTTCGCCCGTTACGGCCGGGAGCAGGCCCAGGAAGTGGCCATCGCACGGGAGTATGGCCATGCCGCCAATGGGTCGACCCCCGAGGACCTGGTGAAACGGGCAAATGCTGCGCTGAGATACGCCCTGACCCTGCCTGATGTGGCGGATGCCGGAGCTGATCCTCTCGGTTTTCGGCTGACGATTCGCTTTAAGAGCGGCTGGCTGACGATGGTCACGCCAATCGACGACGGGAAGCGGGGCGCCGAAACCGGGAATCTGCCCGCCGAATCGGGCTCCGGTTCCAGGCGCTGACCCTCCACCAATATAACCCGTGGCCCAGGAGCTCAGCCGTGGCCGACTGCTTTCAAGTCACCACAACCCTCCCAAGCGAAACCTCAGCGCAACAGGTTGCCACCCAACTGGTAGAGGAGCGCCTGGCCGCCTGTGCCCAGGTCCTGGGCCCGGTCTCGAGCACCTACCGCTGGAAAGGAGGTATCGAGCAAGCCACTGAATGGTACTGCAACCTTAAGACCACGAAGGCGCGGCTGCCCGCGCTGACGAAGCGGATTCGGAACCTGCACCCCTACGAATTGCCCGAGATCGTCGCCCTCACGATCGAAAACGCGGATGCAGCCTATTTACAGTGGATCGAAGCCGAAGTGGAACCGCGCTGAAGAGTTCTAGCTGAGACGAAGCCGCGAGAGGAGTGACATCATGAGCGCGGGCGGAGCCGAGCAACGCTTTCGCTGCCGGGCCAGCAGCTCCAGAAAGGCTCGATCGCAGCAATAGGCAGGGCGGCAGCTGGGGCACTGGCTCAGGTGAGACCGCACCGTCTCGGCCTCTTCCGAACCCACCTCCTCATCAAGATATTCCCACAATAATGCCAGGACCGCTGCACATTCCATTCGTCTCATCCGGGAAGGGTGTCGTCCGGGCACCCGGACGCTCCCACCAGAACAGTGCGACCCGGCGCCGGGTTCCGTGACCGGGCTCCCATCCGGAGGAACGCGTGACCAAACGAGGACGGCTCCTGACCCTGTTTGCGGTGCTGGCCTTTGCTGCCTTCCTGCTATGGTCTACCCTCTCGTCCCAGCGGGTGGAATGCACCGTCGTCGTGGCCTTCAACAATGCCCGGAACACCGCCACAGCCTCAGCCGCTTCCGAGACCGATGCCACCCGGGAGGCGCAGACTGCGGCATGCGGCCCGATCGCGAACGGCATGAACGAGTCGATCGCCTGCGGACGGATTCCCCCGGTCAGCCGGCAGTGCCGGAGCCTCTAAAAGGAAGCGTGAACGGTAAACGGTAAACGGTGAACGGGGGCGTCCCAGAACCTCCCGTGCACTGTTTACTGCTCACTGTTCACGCTTTTGGTGGAACATGGCCAAAGCCGGCTTCCCACATCCCCTGACTCTCCTGGTCGGCTGTGTGTTGGTCGCGGCGGCCCTCACTTGGCTCCTGCCAGCCGGGACGTACCAGCGGCATGAGGATCCGGCAACCGGCCGCAGTGTGGTCGTGCCGGGCACCTATCAGCCGGTGACGCAGCACCCGATTAACCCATTCCAGGCTCTGGTGGCGATACCCAAGGGAATCATCGACGCGGCCTCGGTGATCGGATTGATCTT
>JBGSWT010000531.1:0-3133 GCA_041751815.1 Pseudonocardiaceae bacterium | reverse complement strand
GACAAGGCCTACGAGCTGGAGCAGAAGCTTGAGCAGGCCGGCAAATTCGAGCAGTTGGAGCTGATCCGTAACGTGCTGCCCAGGGGCGTGCGTGCCGACCTGCAGCTGCTGGAGCATCGACGGTTCGGCAACGGCGTGGTGTACCTGCGCCACGCTGTGCGCAGCGACGCCTGAGACCCGTCGGCGCTGAGTTCCGCCGGCGCTGGTGCCCGTCGTCGCCAACGGCGAGGCTCTGACTTGCGGAACTTGTGGCCTTCCCCATGCTGCAGTCGGCCGACAGCAGCGACGTGGTCTCCAAGTTGAATGAGCGCTTTGCCGCGATTGCCAGGTGACCTGGTCCGCCTCAGCGCGGGTCCCGTGTCATCGGGTAAGTCGCCCAGATCAGCCGGTGGACGCGGCCCTCCTCAACTCTTTCGAGCCTCAGGATCTCGCCACACCACGGGCCAGCGGTAGTGACTAGTAGATCCTCGCCCTGGATCTCGAATCGGTTGGATGCACCGGCGCCACCGGCACCACGCGCCTGCAAAGCACCGTCGCGCCACACGAAGACGGTCTCTTCGGCCTCGCTCCACCAGCGTCCCAGTACTCCCCGGAGATCCTGGGGGCAACCATGGCCGGGCTGCCAAGCATCCGGAGTGTTCGACGGTTCGGCGGCCTTCGCAGGCAGCCGTTCGCTGTCGAGCAGAAGGTCACGCGCCAGGTCCCCGATCGCGAGACCGCGAGTAGCGTTCGCGAAGGCAACGCTGGCGGTACCGGCCCGTCGATCCATGACAAGGGCCGCCTGAAACCCAGGGACCGCACCGGTGTGGCCCGCAAAGATGCGTTCACCCCGCGACTCAAGCATGAGACCCAACCCCCACGCCTTCGACGGATCGATGCCGTCGACTAGGACGTTCAGCGTGTGCATCAGCTTGACGATGGGCTCGGGCAGGACGTCAGGGGTCCCCCCGCTGAGAGTGTGCGCCCAGGTCAGCAGATCGGCTGTCGTGCTCCAGGCCTGCCCGCCGACCCCGACCGCGCGCTGATCCATGTCGGGCTCGAGATGAACGAGGTCGTCGTAGGGATCGACTCGATATCCGATGGCGGACGGAGGCTGGGCCTGCCATGCCGTACGGGTGAGCTTCAGCGGCTGCCACAGCCGTTCCTCGATCAACTCCCGACACGAACGCCCCATCACATGGCGAATCACCAACCCCAGGACCGCGTACCCCAGGTTCGAGTAGTGCCACCGCTCCCCCGGCCCAGCGACCATGCGAGCAGCCGCCAGGCTGTCGTGCAGCTGGGCTTCATCGGGCCCGCACATGCTGGCCCACATGTCCGTCGCCGCCTCGCGCTGAAGCCCACCTTGATGTGCGAGCAGCTCCCGCAACGTCGCCCGTCCAACCGGGGCGGCCCTCAGGTACTCCTCGACACCGGCGTCGAGGCGAAGGGAGCCCTCGGACGCCAGGACCAACGTCAGCGCCGCGGTGAATGTCTTGGTGATCGAGCCGATCCGGTACTGCATGTCCGCCGACGCGGCGATGCCCGACCCGACATCCGCGACCCCGACACTGCCCTGCCACGCAACCTCGCCGCCTCGGCCCAGCGCCGCCGTCAGGCTAGGTACCCGGGCGTCTCGCTGCTCGGCGCGCAGGCGTGCCATGACCAGCTCCCACTCCGCCGGGTTGTGAGCTGGTGGCCGCGGTGAGGTCACGGCGGCAGATTCTATCGACCCCTCGCTCGCACGGCGGAGAGGCTATTGAGGGTGGCAGAGCTGCGATGGCGCCGCCACCGCCCTCCGGAGAGGCCTCTGACCTGGAGAACACCTGAGCCGACGGTCGGACTCGAACCGACAACTGCCCGATTACAAGCCGGTACCTCCAGCTCACCCCCCGTGCTTTCGAAGCTGTGACCCGCGGCGCCCCGTGCACTGACGTACAGGCTCGGTCACGCCGGTCCTGCCGCGTTGCTGTCAGATCGCTGTCAGGCGGTACCCCGCGCACGCTTGGTAAGCTATGCGCCACACCTTCACGTATTTTGACATCGCGTTGAGCGACCAAGAGGAGTGTTATGAAGAGAACTAATCTAGCGGCGGCCCTAGTTGTTTCTTTGATGTCCGTTTTTCTCGTCTGGGAAGTTTTCTTCACGTAAGCGTGTACACGTAGATGAAAAGGTTTCCACGGAGCGCCGTCATGTTGGCATACTTCGCGCGCGATTGATGACGCTAGAGCTTGACATGCCTTAGCCTATGCCTTGGCACCCCTCGGTTGAGGTGGCGATCCCGCCGTTCGGCCGATCTTCGATCAACCGCGCTGGTGTCGGTCGGTCCACCCTTGCGCAGCGATCGCGCAGCGGCTTGGTCTGTATGCGGCCGGCGCCGGTGTGCTGGCCCTTGGGCGGCCGGGCGTCGGGGTCGCCGCCGGGTGGTGACCTCCCTGTGATCCTGGAGACCTTAAACGGGTTTAGGCGTCAGGGGTGGGCGTTGAGTCCAATTGATCGTGTTGCGAGACCCTGGGGCGTGGGGGCAGAGCCCCTGCGGTCTGCGGGCGTTCCGGACTTCGCCGCCAAGACGCTGACCGTGTTGCCGACCCGGGTGTCGGTCGACGGCGCGGCCCAGGACTCGACGGTGCAGACGGCGCGAGGGGAGCGGACCTTGCCGCTGACATGGACCTGGTGGGGGTGCTGAGCCGTGCCGCTGCCAGACAGGCAAGGGACGCTGAGTTGGCCGGTGGTGCGTACGAGGCGTCCGGCCTCATTGTCGTCGACAAGCTCGGCGGGCCACTGCACCCGGAGACCTTGTCGTCGCGGTGGAAGTCCCTGGTGGCGCGCGCCGGGCTGCGCTACATCCGGCTGCACGACGCCCGCCACACCTGTGGGGCGCTGCTGCACCTCCAGGGCGTCCCGGTCGCGGTCATCTCGGCCTGGCTGGGCCACGCTGACGCGGCGTTCCCGATGCGGACCTACGTCCACTCGCAGCACCGCGCGCTGCTGGCCGCAGCGGAGTCGATGGCGCGCGTTCGTGACATCCGTGTGACATCTGAGCCTGAGACGGACTGACTCGCCCTCAACCGCAAGCCTTTGACCTGCGGAAACATCTGAGCCGACGGTCGGACTCGAACCGACAACCGCCCGATTACAAGTCGGGTGCGCTACC
>JBGSWT010000530.1:0-1678 GCA_041751815.1 Pseudonocardiaceae bacterium | reverse complement strand
GGCGGGGACGACGCGGAAGCTCACGGCGGCGGAGCCTAGCGTCCGGCCGGGACCGTGGTCGCGGGCGTGACGTCGCCGGAGGCATCAGCGATCCAGAACCCACCGGGTGTGGGGTGGTTATCGGGGGCTCCTCCCCGGTGTGACCAGCCCGCTTTCGTAGGCGGCCACCACGGCCTGAGCTCGGTCTCGGAGCCCGAGCTTCATCAGGACGCGGCCGAAGTGGGTCTTGACCGTCACCTGTCCGAGGACGAGATGCTCGGCGATCTCGGCATTCGACAGGCCCCGTGCCACCAAGGTGAGTACCTCCCGTTCGCGTGCAGTCAGGCGGTTCATCATCTCGGGGTCGGGTGCACGTGGCTCGGGGCGCGAGGCGAACTCGGTGAGTAGGCCCCGGGCGACGGCGGGATGCAACCAGGCGTCACCGGACGCGATAGCTCGGATGGCAGACAGCAGCTCGTCGGGCGCGGCGTCCTTGAGGAGAAAGCCTGAGGCGCCGGCGCGTAACGCGGCGTAGACGGCACCGTCGGCGTGGTAGGTCGTCAGGATGAGCACCTTGATCGGCGTGTCGGGGGCTGCGGAGAAGCCGTCGGCGGTGATCTGACGCGTCGCCTCCACACCGTCCATCACCGGCATGCGCACATCCATGATCACCACCTCCGGCTGGTGTCGAGTCGCCTCCTCGATGGCCGCGACCCCGTCGCCGGCTTCCGCGACGATCTCGACATCCGGCTCGGTGTCCAGCAGCATGACGATGCCCGCGCGCACCAGTGGTTGGTCATCGACGACCAGGACTCGGACCACGTCGCATCGCCTTCCCGTCTGGCTTGGTGATCTTCCTCTCGGTTCCTACCTTCCCGAGGTCGCAGTCGGTCTCGAGGACCTCGGCAACTTCGGCGCGGTCGTCTCGGGCAGCATCGCTTCGGTCCGCGCGGGGCAAGGCGGCCGTCACCCGGAACCCGTTGCCCGCCAACCGGCCCGCCTCGAGCCGTCCCCCCACGGCCGCGGCCCGCTCGCGGAGGCCAAGCAGCCCGTGTCCGCTGGAAGGGCTGGGGGGTAGTTCGAGGATGCGGGGCTCGGGTCCGTCGTTGGTGATGGCCAGGTGCAGCTCGTCGTTCTCCCAGCGCAGCGTGATCGTGGTGTCCATTCCGGGTCCGGCGTGCTTGGTGACGTTCGTCAGTGCCTCCTGCACGATGCGGTAAGCCGACAGGTCGACGCTGGGGTCGAGCACCCCGGGGTGGCCGTGGACGAACAGCCGTACCGGAACCCCGGCCGCCCGCACACCTTCCACGAGTGGCCCCAGCTCAGCCAGCCCTTGGGGCAGGTGGAACCGTCCATCGGTCTCCGCGGCGTCGTTCGTGCGCAGGATGCTCAAGAGCCGGCGCAGCTCGACCATGGCCTGGGTTCCGACACTTTCGATGTTGCGCAGAGCTGCTGCGCTCCGCTCCGGATCGATGGCCAGCACCCGGCGGGCACCCGCGGCTTGCAACAGCATGACGCTCACCGAGTGCGCGATGATGTCGTGCAGGTCTCGTGCGACGCGGCTGCGTTCGGTCGCCACCGCCATACGCGCCGCCAACTCCTGTTGCTGCTCCAGCAAGTCCACCCGTCGTCGATGGAAGTACGCCCACCGGCCGAGGCTCCACGACCCACCGTTGACCAATGACAGGATGATCGTGGA
>JBGSWT010000529.1:0-2162 GCA_041751815.1 Pseudonocardiaceae bacterium | reverse complement strand
GGGCCTGGCCGTGGCACGCGATGCGCGCCGCGGGATCCAGGGCCGGGGATGGGGGCAGGTGTGGAGGCAGGTGTGGAGGCGATCTCGGGATACCGCCGACGACCGCGGGGGGAGCGGTGACTCGCCAACTGTGGGTCCCTTTCGCGGCGGAGACCTGGCTTGCAGAGCGGCCGTCCCATGTCGGGAGCGCGGGGAAGGGCACCGGCTGACAACCAGATCGTGATCAACGACCGACGGAAAGGTAACGGTAAGGCCACAGCTGCGGCAAACCCTGCAAACCCGCAGGCGTGTCGCTTGCGCCGGATGCAATATCTAGCGCGACGAACGGTCGACGCTGACCCGCTCGGCGGTGGTGGTGTCAGGCTAGGCAACGACGAGCGGCGGCGCCTGCTTGTCGGCGTTACAAGCCTCGGCGTTACGGGCCGCGTCTGACCGCGGCGCGGCGGTATACGAGCAGCGCCCAGAGCACTAGCGGGATCTGGAGCGGCAGCCGCCCGTAGGCCAGCGCACGCATCCAGGTCGGTCGGTCCGACCAGTCGATCGCCATCTTCACGTTGGCCGGGAACACCGCGACGAACAGCAACGCGGCGAGCACCCCACCGAGCCGCCGGGTGCGGGGCACCGCAATCAGTGCCGCAACCAACAACTCGGCCGTCCCGGAGAGGTAAGTCCAGGTGCGCACAGTGCCAGGCAACTGTTCGGGGACGATCGCGTCGAACGACGCGGGCACCGCGAAGTGCAGTATCCCCGTGCTGGTGAGCAGGACGACCAGCCCAGCGGCTGCTGCGGGCCGGCGGGCTCTCATAGAGAAGATCCTCGCACGCCCAGCCCGCTGGCAGCGGTATCGCCGAGCCGACACGGTTTCTGACGTTCGGTCGACTCTGCCGGTCTGGTTTCCGCCGATCCGGAGCACGTCGCGCGACAGCGAGGTGGTGACGATCTTGAATTCAGAGTGATTCAGCCGCCATCGCGGTAGTTCTTGCGCGTCCTCCACATACGTCGCATGTCAAAGCGAGCTCGCCTGACCTCAGCCCACCATCGGCCGCCCACAAAACCGACAATTGCCACGACCAGAAAAATCAGGAGCGCTTGGAGTGTTTCGGGGGCCATGATCATCACCCTCAGTTGATGCTGATATACCCTCAAGGGTCATTGTCGCCACTTTTGGCTACGAAAGTCCATCAGCCAGTCGGATGCTGCAATCGAAACGTGACAGCGGCGCCGTCGCACCCCCTGGTGCGCCCCTGGCGATGTGCCAAGTGGGTGACGACGCCAATGACGGTCAACGCGAAACGTTCTACGGGCACCAGGGCGGCGCGCACGCGACAGTATCCCCTCGCCTCGCCTGCAGGAGAACGGCAGCCGCTGTCCGCACTTGACAGGCCCTGCAACGCGGACCGCACTCTCGGCGATGAGGAAAGGGCTGGGTTCGAGGCGTGACAGAACAAGTGCGTAGGCGGAGCTGCATGATCGACTGTCGGGCTGGACGCGGGCCCGTTTCGCCACCGCTCTCCCTGTTAACGTCACGGCTCGTGCCGGGTACGGACGGTGAGCGGTGACGGCCGACCCGCGTCTGCAGGAGTTGGCGCAGCGCACGCCCAACTTCGACTTCTTACTCGAGCACGAGGCCATGCTGGTCGGTTACGGCGCTGCGGCGGAATCGATGGTCTTCACTGACGCCAACACGTCGATGATCAAGGCCCGCCAGTTCGGCGAACAGCTGGTCACCGTGCTGATCACGACTTTCGGCATTCAGATCCCCGCCGGGCAGCAGACGCAGCACAGGCGCCTGAAGGTACTGCTGGACCAGGGCGTGCTCAACAAGCGGTTGCACTCCTGGTTCGACCGCCGTCCGGGACACCGGGAACAAGGCCGCACACGAGGGCTTCGCGGCGCAGCGGGAGGCGCTGCAGCTGGTCCGCACCTGTTACGACCTCGGCGCCTGGTTCCACCACACGGTGACGCAGGCGCGGGAGGCACCGCCCTTCGTGCCACCGCAACCACCGCAGTCGGCTGCACCGCCCCGCGACCAAGCCGACGCCGCCGCATTGACAGACCTGAACGACCAGTTGGGCGGCTATCGCGCCGAGCTGGTCGAGATGCGGCTTCGACTCGACGACCAGGCGTCGCGGTCCGCCGCCGAGGCGCAGGCGCGACAGATC
>JBGSWT010000528.1:0-7250 GCA_041751815.1 Pseudonocardiaceae bacterium | reverse complement strand
GTGCGCGCCGACGCCCAGGGCTCGGCGGAAGTCCTGCAAGAACTGCACAAGGCTGCGGACAAATTATGCACGGCAGCGGAGGAGATGCCGGCCCACACAGCGAGGGCGGCCCGCGCCGCGAGCGTCTGGAACTCGCGGATGTGCGGCGCGTACCTGCTGGTGACTGTGCTGCTGACCGTGGTCCTCGTCGAGATCGAAGTGCTGGGGCGAGGGTGGTACATCGGGGCCCTTCTGCTCGCCATCGCCGCGGGAACGCTGCTGTACGGGCCTCTACAACCCTCAGGGCCCACCGATCATGACCCGTCATTCCTGGACGTCCCGGTCGTCGTGGTTGTAGGGCTTGCCACGGCGTCTGTGCTCCTCATGGCGTTTTCCCCCTGGTGGGCTGCCTTGCTCGCTCTCGCAGCGACGGCCGCGGTGGCCCTAGCTGTGACCGGCGCTGGCGCCGAGCTCATCGACTGGGCGTCGCGCGCAGCGGCGGGCGACGAGAGGCGCTGAGCATGTATGACGACGGGGACCCCCGCCTCCACCGAGACATCAGCTCCCTCACCTCCGACCTGGACGATGTCCACAGTGACGTACGGCAGCTGCAGAACGAGGTCGCCGACCTCAACGAGATCGGTAGACGCGTCGACGATCTCGAAGTAGGCATCCAGAGGCTGCAGACCAGCGTGGATTGGTTGGAGAGCCACGTCCGTTCCTTCGACGGAGCCCCAGAGGCCAATCTGCAACCGGAAGACGAGGAGCTCGACGCCATGGTGCGAGTGATCGAGGCCGGCGCCGCCGTCGAAGCGCAACTGCGGCCCGAACATGAGGTCAGCGCCGCCCGGCGCGACGTCGATGTCCACGCCCAGTACGCGAGAGAGCATCAGACCGCGGTCGCAACGCTCCTGGACTCCTGCACCGCCCTAACCGACCTCGACTGGAAGCACCCCGACCACACGGACGCGCGGAGCGCGTACCGCACCGCCAAGTCAGATTGGGAGGAGGTCACCTCCCGTCTCACCTCGACCACACCAGCGGCCAATGCGGGTCGCGTCATCCTCGCCGACGACCAGGTCGCTCGGACGGCCAGCATCGACACCGTCGTAGCCGGCCGTGACAACGAAGCGCGCCTGCTGATCCGGCTGCGCACCAGGATCAGCGACGCAGTGAGCACCAGGCAGCTCCTGCCGATCTGGCTGTCCGCCACCCTCGGTCCGATGCCACCCCGGGGACGCGTTGACGAATGGCTTGAGGCCGCGACGGACCTGCTCCGCTACCGCGTCACCTACGAGATCCACGATCCGGTCGCTCCGGTCGGCCCCGTCCCCCCAGACGCGTCCCCCCGTCGCCGGACGAGGGCCGCGCAGCTTCGACACACGGCTACAAAGGTCGCGGCATGGCGGCCAGGTTCAGGCTGACGAGCGATGGACTGGCGGGCGCAGGAGGCACTAGCAGAGGCCCACCGGGTGCGCGCGCCGTTGTCCTCCGATGAGGCCGCGCTGGTGTCCTCGCTTACCAGTGGCGACTACGCGCAGGCCCCGCACCGGCTCGCCGAACTGTTCGGTCGGGGCGACATATCTCGGACAGTCCTGGCGCTCTCATTGCCGGAGGTGTGGCGTTACAAGCTCGACAACTGCACCCTGCCCATCACGGTGTGGCGAGACATGTTCCTGGCCGCTCCGTACACCAAGAATTATCACTTCGCCGACCGGCCCCGTCGCTGGCGCCGGCTATACCGCGGCGCTATCTACCTGAATCGCCACGGGCTGTCGTGGACCACGAACCTGGGCATCGCGGCCCACTTCGCCCACTCCCGCCAGACCCCCGGCACCCGCGGTCAGGTCTTCACCACCACGGCGCCACCCCACTGCCAGCTTGCCCGGATCCGCCACGAGGACGAGTACATCGTCAACGCCCACGACCTCGACATCCGCACCGTCGATGTCCAGGCCTGGCGGGCGCGCCAGGCAGCTCGCCTCCCGAGCTGGCGGCCACCCACCCGCACCCTGACGATCAACACGTAGAACCCGCGTGCTCTCACGGGTGCGCCCGGCAGGCGAGATGTACCCCCCCGTGAAGCCGACTGGTTCGCGACCGCGGCGATCAGGTCATCCGCTGCTGTAGGTCGTCGAAGAATGTGGAGACCATGGTTGTGGCTTCTGTTCGCAGCAGTTCTTGTCCTCCGAAGCGGTACACCTCGTAGCCGGCCAGCCGAAGTCGGCGGTCCTCGGCCACCATCTGCGCGTACAGGGTCGTGTCGGCCCGGCCCTGGTCGTCGGCGTAGTGCTGGCGGCCGTCGACCTCGATGACGACGCGCTGCCGGTCGCTGAACAGCAGAAGGAAGTCCATCCGTTGGCGGGCCAGCGGGCTGCCTTCGGCGCCCCGGGCTGCGCGTGTGTAGGGGTCGTAATGTAGATAGACCTGAGGAATGAGCGCAAGTATCGTGAACCCGTCTTGCTTGTATCGCCGGTCGTAAACGTCGAAAATCACGCGCTCCGCCGGATTGTCTGCGAGGCTCTCGGCCAGCCGGGCGTGCAACTGCAGACCGACGGCCCGATCCTCCAGCCTCTGGAGACCTTCACGTTCGCGCCACCAACCGATCAGCCGTTGATAGGTCAGTCCCTCGGCGGGAATTGCCTGATCGAAGACAAGGCAGTACCGCCCATTCTTGGTGATCTCGATCTGATTACTCACGGCATCGCGTAGGACCAGCTCCGGTTTTGGCCCGTTGGCCACGAAGATCAGGTTCTTCGCAGGTGAGGCGACACCCCCGCCGCGCCGGTCGTGTTCCTCAATGACGGCCCGCAAATCGCCTGTCGCGTGCTCAATGTCGAGCTCGGTCACGATGCGCCGGCCCAGGCTGATCAGCTGCTGCAGGGACCACTCGGCGGTGTAGTCGCCGATCAGATCCCGCTTGTTCTGCGATTCCGCGGGGGAGGCGGTGTGGGTCCAGGGCAGTTGCAGCTCATCGGCGAGGATGATCTCCAACTCGTCCCGGGTCCTGGCAATCAGCGCCGTGTCGATCGCGGACCGGACCGTCCGCCTTGACACCTGCATGGGCTGCCGGAAACCAGCCGGCTTCAGCAGCGCTGTAGCGAAAGACGCCCAGTCCGTCACAGCTGCGCCTGCGGCATAGTCGCGGCGGCCGCCAGCGCAGTGGGCTCGGTCGGGACATGCCCAGCGTCTGGCTTGAACGGGTCTGCGGGACGAGCAGGGGGCGCCGCGTACTCCTCCAACAAGTCATAGCTGTTTCGGAGGCGGCGTCGCCCACCGACGCCACCGGAGCTGTCCGTGCTGTGCAGGTGCTTGTCCAGCACCGCGAGGTCGGTCAGGTTGGCGAGACCGGCCTTGCGGGTCGTCTCGGACAGGCCGTATTGCGTCCGGAACGACTTTGCAGGGAAGGTCAGCCCCGTGGTCGACCCTGCTTGCAGCGCGGTGCGAACCGCGACGAGGTACATGGCGAGCCCGGGTCCCGTGAGACCTTCCTCCTCGGGCAGCAGGTTCTCCCAGGCAATCTGCGGGATGCGGCGGTAGGTGTCGCCCAGGACGCCGCTGGGCCTGGTGTAGAACCGCTTGGATCCGTCCTCACGGAGTGCGTGAACGACGGGCACATCCCCGCTGCGCGTGCCATGTTCCAGCTGAACGAAGCCGTGAGAGGCCAGTTCCGTCCAGGTGCTGCGGACGACGCGTGAGCCAGCGTTGTCCGGGTCCCGCATACCCAGCAGGGACGCCCAGAAGGATGCCGGACGCTGGCTGCTGTGAGAGTCGCTCGCGGCTACCCAGAGCAGGCTCAGGTAGAGCGCAACGCGGGTCCTGCCGCCGCGACCACCGCCGGGCCCCGACCGCGAACTCATCAGCTGCGCCAGCGGGAACCTCGCCTCGCCGGCCACCTCGCACCGGTAGAAGTCGTCCCGCAACGGTGCCCCAAGGCCTCTGCGTGGGCCCATCGATCCCAAGACAGCCCGGTAGGCCTCACGCTGCCGCGCCCGATGGCTCGTCCGCTTGGCCACAGTCTTCTTCCCGTCGAGACAATTGTCGCGCCCGTGTGGCCTAGGATATATCTTTGACTACATTACTAGGTCGCGCAAGCGTAGAGTAAGAGGATGTGCTAGCGCCACAGACCCCTCGAGTAGGGCCTGCTGGTGCTGGGGTGACAGGCGTTGGTCAACCCCGTGGGAGATACGAATGCGCGTCACGGGGCGTAGCGAGGCAAGGCTTCCGGTGACCGGGGAGCGGTGAGGGACCCTCTTAAGGGCCGTGGTCGACACCGGAATCCGGGTAAGCTCCCTCTGCTCGCCAACGGCGCACAAGACGCCCCGGTGCCGGCACCGGGGCGTCGTCGTGTTCTCCCTGGGCAGGCCCGGCAAGCCCTGGCCACCGCCAGTCGCTTCAGTCGGCTGCGTCCCCCACCCGACAAGCTAGACGCAAGAAACGGAAAGCGGTACGTTACTTACGTCTAAGGAGAGTCGATGAGCGTCGCGCTGAGCAGCCAGACCTACCTGCCCGACCCTGGTGAGCAGGTCGCCCGAATCCATGACTTCCTCGCCGCACACGAGCAGGTCGGACGAGGTCGTCCCACCCCCCGCTACCTCCTCGCCGGCGCCGCCCCCGGCGAACAGGTCGAACTGCCCCCGGAGATGTACCGGGTCCTGCTGCAGGTGATCGAGGCGATGCGGGCGAACCTGGCCGTGACCGTGGTCCCACAGACACAGACCCTGACCACCCAGCAGGCTGCCGACCTGCTGGGTATCAGCCGTCCTACGGTGGTCAAGCTATTAGGCGAGGGCAGGGTCCCCTTCGAGCGCGTGGGCACTCATCGGCGGATCCTGCTGCGTGACCTGCTCGCCTATCGCGAGGTGCGCCGAGAGGAGCAGTACACCGCCCTGGAGGCAATGAGCGCGGACATCGACGACGACGAGGACCTGGACACCGTGCTCAGGGGGCTACGCCAGGCGCGAACAGCGGTCGCCGAGCGGCGCCGCACTGCCTCCAGCCCGCCTCGCGGGCAGGGCGTGGGGCCCGCCACAGACCACTGAGACGATCTGCGAGTGTTCATGGCACTGCTCGACACCTGCGTCTTGTGGCCGAGCACCCAGCGCAACTTCCTGCTGTCCTTGGCCGCCGAGGCCCTGTACCGGCCGGTATGGAGCAACGTCGTCCTCGACGAGCTCGAGTACGGGGAGGTCAAGAAGCTTACCCACCGCCAAGGTGTAGCCCCTCATGAGGCGGTTTGTCGGGCCCGCCGGCTGGTGGATAACATGCGCATCCACTTCGCCGACGCTGAAATCACCGGGTGGGAGCCCCTAGAGGGCACCTTCGGCCTCCCCGACCCCGACGACGAACACGTGCTGGCCGCCGCGGTCCTCGCTGGCGCCGGAGCCATCGTCACCCATAACCTCAAGGACTTCCCCGCCGCGCTGGTGCCCGGCGTCCTGGAAGTGCTGCCTCCACGCGCGTTCGCCAGCAACACCGTCGCGGTCAATCCGACCAGTGCCCTACGGGCCGTCGAGACCATGGCCGCGCAATCCGGTCGAACCGGTCCAGTCCACTCGGTGCTGGACATCCTCACCATCCTGGAGAGCCGCTACCAAATGGTCGAGGCAGTCGCCCTGCTGCACGACGCCGCCGACGCACAGGACTCCTGACCGGGGCCGCCTTGCGTTGCCCGCTCCGTCGTCACGTTGCAAGTCGCCAACCACACCTCAGAGGGTGATGGAACGACAAGTCACTCATCGACTACCGGTTCCCAAATTACGCCGCTGATCTCAGCTTGCTTATCCTCCTCCGTTGGGACGGTTTCTAGAAGTATCGCTCCGCGCCGCCCGCTGACGCCTCGCACACACATCCAGGATCCAGCTGGCAAATCCGACCACAGCACAACAGTTCGCCATATCGTGGCGTCACGACAAGTCGCAAAGTTGGGGGCTGTAGTGCCGATCACGGACCCGAGTTCGACGCCGCCAGCTCCTGAAAGCGTTGAGGTTGACATACTAAGCGATATATAATTGACATCGAGGGACATCTGCCAAGACTCAAAATCCACCCCGGCACCATTGGCGAACAGCCGGACTCGACCACTGCTCCAAGCAGCTGGGTCCGGTTCACGTTCTCCAGATAGTATCGATTCTGTGGACGAAAGCGGGGCGGACGTCTCGGTAGTTTTTGGAGCGATTGACAGTGTGCCGGCCGTGCTTGCCAGCGGGGTGGCTGCCAACGGTTCCGAAACGGGGGGCTCAGTGGCTGGATTGGTCCTGCTCGGGGACTGGACTTCGTCCGACTGCGCCTGCAAAGATCCGTTGTCACCGTCTCGGTCCTGTACTAGCAAGGCGCTGAACCACACGGTGCAGACGAGTGTCGCGACGCCGGTTCCCAGCAGCCACCAATCCGGGCCGTGACGAAGGATTGCTGCGATGGTCCGCCATATCAGCATGGTGGCGGCTGACGAGCCAAGCACGACGACGACCGTTTGCAGCGGAGTCGTTGCTGGAATCAAAAACACACATAAGGCAAATACCGCGCCGAAGATAGTTAGAATGATTGCCAGATCCATCCAAACATGATGGTTCGCGCGAGGACCAGGCGCTGCGTCGTCGTCATCGGATCCACCAGTGCTCACCCGAAACACCTTATTCGATGTTGCGTCGATCTGGGCCTCAACCGGTCGTTGCAACACTGCTTGTTGGCTGGTTGGAGGGGCTCGTTGAACGCTTCGGCGGGGTGGTCAGCCAATCGAGGGTCTTGCAAGGACGCGCGTTGAGGGTTGCGGCTACGGCGGCGAGGTCCTCGTTGGGCCACCGGTTGAGGTCGGAAGTACTAGCGGAGCAGGCCGTGGTGTTCTCGTTCCTCTCTTCGGCCCCTTGACCAAGAGCCTCTTCCGGGCGCAGTCGGTCGCGGGCGCCGCAGGCGGGCCCTTGACTCTTGATCGCACGACGCCCCGATCCTCGCGCAAACCGTTAACGACCGTTTCCGGGGAAGTCGGCGGTCTTTGCCTCGTAGAGAGACCTCTCACGGCGGGGCTCGTGCTGACGTCCGGTAAGAGAACGGTAACGGACCCCAGGATGGCAGGGTGACCGATGCTGAGTCCCCTCCGCTCACCCCTGGCGCGCCGCGGCCAGTGGTCACCCCGGGGGACCTGGCCGGGCTGGAGGTGGAGGCGCTGGCCGGGGGGCGGCAGTAGACCACGCTAGCCGCGCTGGCCGCGCATGCCCAAGAACCTACCCGCGCCCTGGCCTTGGAGCGGCTGGCGGCCGGTGCCGCCGATCCGG
>JBGSWT010000527.1:0-1504 GCA_041751815.1 Pseudonocardiaceae bacterium | reverse complement strand
GATGCGCGCCGCGCCCGCGGTGCCGCCAGGACCCACGACCGCCTCCATCATGGCCGTGAGCTGCTGGGCGACCTCGCCGCTCACCGCACGGCCGTACACCTCCGGCTCGGCTCGGTCCAACCGCGACTCATCCGGCGCCGTCACTTCCTGCACCACGTAGGGCTTCATCACCTCACCACCGTTGGCCACGCCGGCGGCCACCATCGCCATCTGCAGTGGGGTCACCCTGACGTCGAACTGGCCGATGGCCGACTGTGCGGTCTGCGGCGGGTTGGGGTCATCGGGAAAGCGGCTGGCATCGACCCGCGTCGGTAGCCGGAAGCCGTCGTCCCCGAAGCCGAACTTCTCCGCCTGCTCGCGGATGGGGCCGGGTCCAAGGTCCAGACCGAGCTGACCGAACGCGGTGTTGCAGGAGATGCGGAGCGCGTCGGCCAGACTGATGGTGTTGGATCCGCAGGTGCCGCCGCCGAAGTTGCGCAGCCCGGCACTGGTCTGCGGCAAGTCCAGGATGCGTGGAGAGTTGATCGAGGTCTCGGGGGTGTAGTCGCCCGAGGAAAGCGCAGCGGCCGAGGTCACGACCTTAAACGTCGAACCGGGCGGATACAGCCGGTTGATGCCGCGGTTGACCAGCGGGTTTCCGGGCGCGTCGATCAGCTCGTTGTAGTAGTCGCGGATCTCCTGCGGCTTGAACGATGACAGCCGCGCGGGGTCGTAGGACGGCGAACTGGCCATCGCCAGCACCGCCCCGGTCCGGGGGTCGAGTGCCACCACGGCGCCGCGGTTCCTGCCCAGGCCCTTGACCGCAGCTTCCTGCGCCTTGGGGTTGATCGTCAGGACGACACCACCGCCACTGGGCTCGCGCCCGGTGATCGTGTCGGACAGTCGCTTGACGAACAGTCGGTCGTCTTCACCGGACAGCAACTGGTTCTCCGCGCGCTCGGTCGCGGTCGCCCCGTAGACCAAGGAGTAGAAACCGGTCACGTGCGCGTACGACGAACCGCCCGGATACTGCCGGAGATACTTCAGCGGTCCGTCGACGGGAGTCGAGCTGGCAACGGGGCGGCGGGTGCGACCGTCTGCCTCCAGCACCGAGATGGGTCCGCGTTCGCGCGCATAGGTGCGCAGCAGCACCCGGCTGTTGCTCGGATTGTCCCGGTAGGAATCGGCTTTGACGACCTGAACCCAGTTGGCGTTGAGCAGCAGCAGGGCGAACAGCACGACGACTGCAAGCGAGATGCGGCGCAGCGGACGATTCACGGCCGGTCCTGCGGGTTCTCGGTGGCTTGGGTGGCATCCGGGTCCGGCGCGTTGTCGTCCCGTACGCCGAGCGGCTCGGCGACATCGGTGACCGGCGGTCCGGTCAGCGCCGGCTCCGGGACACCGACGGTCTCGGTCGCGGGCTCCTGCGAGACGTCCGGTTCGGTGGGCCCTGGGCTGCCGGTGCGACCGACCCCGGCACCCGCCACCGCCGATGCGGTCGACGGGCGGCGCACGATCTGGGTGT
>JBGSWT010000526.1:0-4918 GCA_041751815.1 Pseudonocardiaceae bacterium | reverse complement strand
GCCTCGCCGCCCGGCTGGACGTGCCGCAGTCCCATCTCGCCGCCGGCAGCGGATCGGTGGGGCTGTGCCAGCAGTTGGTGCAGGCCACCTGCGGTGGCGACGATGAGGTGCTCTTCGCCTGGCCGTCATTCGAGGCCTATCCGTTGATCTCTCAGGTCGCCGGGACCCGGCAGCGCACGGTGCCGCTGCGTCCCGCTCACGCGCACGACCTGGCTGCGATGCTCGACGCGATCACTCCGGCGACGCGTTTGGTGTTCGTCTGCAATCCCAACAACCCCACCGGCACGGCCGTACGGCGCGACGAGCTGATCGCGTTCATCGACGCGGTGCCCGATGGCGTGCTGGTCGCCCTCGATGAGGCTTACTTCGAGTTCGTCACCGATCCGGCGGTGCCTGACGGCGTGGCGCTGTTCCGGAACGATCTCAGCCGAGACAACCTGGCGGTGCTGCGGACCTTCTCCAAGGCCTACGGCCTGGCGGGCCTGCGGGTCGGGTATTGCGTGGCGCCGGAGCCGATCATCACCGCGCTGCGCAAGGTGTACGTGCCGTTCAGCGTCAACTCACTGGCCCAGGTCGCCGCGCTGGCCAGCCTCGACGTCGCTGACGAGCTGCTGGCCCGCTGCCAGCGCATCGCTGCCGAGCGGGACCGAGTACGAGCCGAGCTACTCGCGATGGGCTACCCCGTGCCGGACTCGCAGGCCAACTTCGTCTGGTTGCCGCTGGGAGAGCTGACCGCTGCCTTCGACGACCTCTGCCTGGAGCACAAGGTGGTGGTCCGCGCGTTCCCCGGCGCCGGCGCCCGAGTCACGGTCAGCGATCCGGCCGAGAACGAGGCCTTCCTCGCCGCAGCCCGAAGCTTCCCCCAGCACTGACCCACCCCGTTCAGCGGGCGCAGCGGGGTTATCGGCACCCGTTTCACCCCGCTGCGCCCGCTGAATGCGGAAGATCGCCCGTCTAGCAGCAGCGGTCGATGATTACAAGAAGTAACATTATCACTCCTTGGGGGTGGTAACGAGTGTGGGCTGGGCAGCGAAACCCAGGGTGATGGGTACGTGCGGTAACCGGCACGGGGGCGGTAGCGGCAGCTGTTCGACTCACTCCAGGGGAGGCTTCTGTGTCCGTGCCTGCGCCGCCGTACGGTTCCTTCGCGCCGTTGAGACCGTCGCACCGGATGAACGGCCTCGTTCGTCACCGTGGGGGCATCGCGGGCGCCGTGCTCAGTCTGCTGACCACGATCGGATTCATGATGTGCGCCGCCTGGCTGATCTTTGCCGGGGTGGCCATCGGTGGTAGCCCCGTCCAGCAGATCGCCGCCACCCCTCCGGTGCGTGCGCTGCCCGCGGAACCGACCCCGCTGGGCTCCACTGTGGCCTTCGATCAGATGTGGACGTCCAGCGACGGCAACACGATCGTCGCTGGCGAGCCGAAGCTGGGCACGTCCGATTCGTCGCTGCATCCAGGCGCGTCGGTGATCCGGGTCGCGGTGACTCTCACCAATAACGGCGACAAGGAGTGGAGCCCGGTCTTCACCACGTTCAATGGGACGCTCAACCGCGCGCCGGTGCAGGAGTCCAGCGAAGGCGACTGGAGATACTCGACGCCGATCGCTCCGCACACGTCGGTCACCCTCAGCAAGGTGTTTCTCGGTGGCGGCGGTCAGTTCAGTCTGGCCGTGAGCACCTCGGACGGCGTGGCGATGTTCACCGGTCGGGTCTGACCCGGCCTGGCATCCGGAGGGAGACCTTGGTACCCGTGCCGGGGACGATATCGGCGACCAAGTCGTAGTCGTCGCCGAAGCTGGCGTGCAGCTGGTCCTCAATGGTGCGGACGTTCGCCCAGAGGGCAGCTTCCTCTTTGCCGGGACCGTCGTCCTCAACGGTGATCAGGCAGTCGCCACCTTCCAGGTAGGCGGTGAGCGTGACGGTGCCCCCGAGTTGCTTGCGCTCGATGCCGTTGCGCACCGCGTTGTCCACCAGCTGCTGGACGGCCAGAAACGGCAGCACGACCGGCAGCGCGTCCGGTGCGACGTGCAACTGCACCCGAAGCCGCTCGCCGAAGCGAGCCTGTTGCAGCCTCAGGTACAGCTCGATGTTCTCCAGCTCCTCAGCCAGGGTGGTCTCGGCGACAGACCGGACGGAGTACCGGGCGAACTCGGCAAAAACGATCAACAGGTCACGAGCGCGGGCCGGGTCAGTGCTGACGAAGGCAGCAATCGTGCTCAACGTGTTGTTCATAAAATGTGGGGAGATCTGATCGCGCAACGTCCGCAATTCAGCGCGAAGTCGCTGCACGGCGCGCTCCAGGTCGGCGAGCATCTGCTGGTCGGTCACCTCACCGCCGCCCTCCCGCCCCCGAACTGCTGGCTGGCTGAGCACGACCGGGGCTCGGACCGCCGCCACATGCTTGCCGGGTCGCAGGCCGCGCCAGGTGGGATGCCCCAGCCGGCCATTCGGAGTCCATTGCCGGTAGGAGACCTCGCCCAGCAGCCGCGGAGCCACCCAGTGCACGGCCCGAGCGGAGTCTCGCGGCACCTCGTCGGCGAAGGGACTGCTGTGCTGTTCCAGGTCGGCTAACAGGTCACGCAATTCCCGCCGTCTCGCGGCGGTGAAACCCGTCCCGACCTGACCGGCGTACCTCAGGCCTCGCTCAGTGGGCACGCCGACGACTAGCGCGCCGATCTCGGCGGCGCGGCGTCGCTCGGGAATCCAGCCACCGATGATCACTTCCTGGGTCTGCCGCAGCGTGGTCTGCACCCAGCTCCGGGACCGGCCGGGCTGGTAGCTGGAGTCAGCGCGCTTGGCGAGCACGCCGTGCAGGCCGTACTGCGCAGCGGTGTCCAGCACGACCTGGCCGTCGGTATCGATGAAGTACGGCGGCAGCACTACCGGACCATCGGCGAAATCCAGCTCCTCGAGCAGCTCGCGGCGGCGCTGGTAGGGCAGCCCGGCGGTGGACTGATCGTCGAGGCGCAGCACGTCGAACACGTAGTAGGCCACCGGCGCCCGGCGCAGCATCGCCGATGTCGGGCGTTGCACGTTCATCCGCAGCTGTAGCTGCGCGAAGCTCGGCCGGCCGCAGGAATCCAGGGCGACGATCTTGCCGTCCAGCAGCATGCGACGACGCCCAGCGAACGCCTCAAGCTCCGGGTAGGCGGCCGAGATGCTGCGGTGGGTGCTGCTGAACAGACGCATCCGGCCAGGTTGGGCGCACGCCAGCGAGCGCACTCCGTCCCAGTTGAACTCGAATGCCCATTCCGGTCCGGCAGGCAGCGGCCCCGCTGTCGGCAACATGGGATGGACCAGGTCGGACATATCTGCTCCCGATCAGGTGCGGGACTTCTTCGACGCCCGCCGTCCGTTATCGCCCTTACGTTGCTTCGGCACGTCCACCGGCTCACCACGAGCGGCCTTGGCCGCCTCGACCGAGGCCTGCAAAGCGGTGATCAGGTCCACTGAGGGGACCGGCTCCGCCGGCGTTGAGGGGGCGGCGACGTCATGCCCGTTGGTCTTGGCTTCGACGATAGCGAGCAACGCCTCGCGGTAGTCGTCGTGGTAGGCGCCGGGCTCGAAGTCGGTGGACATCGCCTCGATGAGGGTATCGGCCATGGTCTGCTCGGCATCGCTGACCGTCACCTCGCGGTCGAGCACGTCGAACTGCGGGTCCCGTACCTCATCGGGCCACATCATCGTCTGCAGCGTCAGCACGTCGCCCCGGGGGCGCAGCACCGCCAGCGATTCCTTGGTCCGCACCGCGATCTTGGCCAGCCCGACGCGCCCGGTACGGTCCAGCGCGGCACGCAGCAACTCGTAGGGCTTGCGGCCGGCGGCCTCAGGTTCCAGGTAGTACCCGCGAGCCAAGGAGAGCGGGTCGACCTGCTCGACAGGCACGAACGCCTGCAGCTCCACGGTCTTGGCGCTGGGCAACGGCAGATTCGCGAAGTCCTCGTCCGTCAGCACGATCGTGTCACCGGAGGGCAGCTCGTAGCCTTTGGCGAGGTCGGCATACGCGACCTCCTCGTCGCAGGCCTCGCACACCCGGCGGTAGCGCACCCTCGCAGCGTCCTCGGCGTGCACTTGATGAAAAGACACGTCGCGGTCCTCGGTCGCCGAATACAGCCGAACCGGGATGCTGACCATCCCGAACGCCAGTGCACCCTTCCATATCGCCCGCATCACTCCACAGTGCCCGCACCGCACCCCGCCCGTCCACCCCCACCTCCGGCGGCTGCACCCGCATTCAGCAGGCTGAGCGTGGCTATCGGGGTGCCAGTAACCCCGCTGAGCCCGCTGAATGCGTTATCACCTTCATACGGTGCGCGGTCGCCCGGTTTGGCCGATTGTGCGGTGGCCCCGATGGGGTGACCCTGCTGGGGGGTTGGTGACTCACCGGAGGCGGACATGGCAGGGTTCATCCAGATCATCGAGTACCAGACATCCCGAATCGATGAGGCCCAGGCGCTCATCGACAAGCGACGGGCTCAGATGGAGTCCGGTCAACAGGATCCGGGCACCGCGCCGGCACGGGTCACGCTGACCGCCGACCGGGATCGTCCCGGTTACTACCTCACCATCGTCGAGTTCGACTCGTACGAATCGGCGATGGAGAACTCCAACCGGCCAGAGACCGGCGAGCTTGCCGCCGGGATGGCCAAGCTGTGTGATGGTCCACCGAGCTTCTACAACCTCGACGTCTCGCAAAGCTGGCAGCCACGCAGCGGCTGATCTGGTTCGTGGGCACCGCGGACGAGCCTCAGCTCGACCTCAGTAACCGCGGAGGAGCTCCGCGTGGGGCCGATGGAGAGATCGCCGCCCGCGCTCGGATGGCGGCGCGCAGCAGCAGCGCGGAGTAGCCGAGCAGCGCGGCGTCCTGCACCAGCACCCACCAGCGCAGCGGCTGAGCCAGGTACACGCCGAAGCAG
>JBGSWT010000525.1:0-1862 GCA_041751815.1 Pseudonocardiaceae bacterium | reverse complement strand
CACCCGGGTGAGGGCGACCAGCTCGGCCGGCGGGCGGCGGGCGGAACGCCCCAGCGGTAGCCGCAACTCGTCACGGCTGTCCTTTCCCACCGGCAGCTTCAGGTGCCAGCCCGCGTCGGACCCTCCCTCCCGGCGCCGCAACGTCACCCCGGCCCGCAGCAGGCGCAGATCAGCGGTATCGAAGTACACCGCCTCCAGGTTCTGTTCGTCTGGCCCGGTCGCGACGTCGAACCCGAGCAACTCCGCCGGATCGAGCAGCTCCAGCCCCTCATACTTGCGCTCGGTCTCTCGCATCGTCGTCACGCCGTTTCCCTTGGCCATAGGTGCAGGCCTACCCCATCAGCCGCTCGGCGTCACGCATCCACGCCCGGACGGAGGAGTCGATAGTCGGCGTTGGCTAGTCGAAGTGCACCTGGTCAGGTTCGACCAGTGCGTCGGCCAGGCGCTGGCGCATGGCGGGGTGCATGGCCAGCTGCCTTGCCTGCTCGGGAGCAAACCACGCCGCGGCGCTCGTCTCATGGTGATCGGGCTGGGCGTCACGGGCCGGAGTGAAGGCGTGGAAGCACACCGCGAACTGTTGGTAAATCCCGTCCTCGTGCGGATAGGCCAGCACGTGCCCCGGATCGCTGTACAGCCCGGAGAGACCGGTGACCTTGATGGTCACGTCAGCCTCCTCGGCGACCTCACGCACCACCGCCGCCGAGGCGGACTCCCCCAGCTCGATCCGGCCTCCGGGCAACTCCCAGTATCCGTCGTCGCTCCGGCGCACCAACAGGACCCGGCCTAAGCCATTGCGCACGATCGCGAATGCGGCGGGTAAGAACTCGCGCGCCTGGGGTGCGGCCACATCGTGGTAGTACTCCACCCGCGCCATGTGTCCGATGGTTGGTCCTGGATATGGCCGGGTCAGGGCCACACCGCGAACCGTTGGTAAACATAAAATGAACGGCAAGCGGATTCACTGCCGGTGATGGTGTAAAGTCGATGACGGCTCTGACACTCAACCGCAGTCATTGTGGGCATATCGACCCTGCTGGTCATCGGGTTGGTGCGTGCGACTCATCGACGACCCAGCAGAATCCGGACGCTTCGCCAGCTACTTCATTGCCGACAACCGTCACCGCGACGCACGAAACGACAGCTTGTGACAAGCTGGACGATGCCCGACTTCGTCGGTTCTCAGCTACAGAGCGCGCAGAATCAGATCCAGAGTTACACGGATTTCGCGATAACCGTAACGACCTCACATGACGCGGCCGGCGCTAGCCGTCAACAGGTCGTGGATTCGCACCCGAATCGACTTCGGCGCAGTCAAGCTCGAAGAGCGCTGCCCATAGCACCATTCACGTCACGACGCCGTTGCACCGGAGCGGTCAGCCTGTCGGCCGCGGCGACCCCGTCGGCTCAGTGGTACCGATCGTCGCGTCCCCGATCACGTTCTGGCACTCCGGCGTCTGATTGATGGCGGCGCGCAACTGCGGGTCGATAGCGAGATTGGCGAGCACCTGGGCGCGGTTGCCGAGCGCGGCCAGAACGTTGCCGGCCGCGCCGAGGGCCAAGCCGGCCCCGCCCACGTCGTTGGGGTCAGCGCGGTTGAGTTGCGCCAACGCCTCATCGAGATCCTCGCGCAACTGGACGAGCTGGATGCGCATGCTCTCGAGGACCTGCTGCCCGTTGTCCACCGGCGGGGCCCCGACCGCCGCGAGCCGGTCGATCGCCTGTTGGGCAGCGTTTCGCGCGTTGCCGAGATAGTCGATGTAGGCCAGTCGGGTCGCAGCGAGATTGCCCAGGTTGGGCTGGGGTGGTGCGCCGAGCTGCTCGAAGGCGGGGTCGAGCGCCTGACACATCGACCTGGCCCAGTC
>JBGSWT010000524.1:0-2755 GCA_041751815.1 Pseudonocardiaceae bacterium | reverse complement strand
CGTGCGGCGGGAGGCAGCACGCGCGGGGTCAGGCGGACAGGCTGTCGCGACCCTTGCGCCGGCGGGCGGCCAGGATCGACCGGCCGGCTCGGGTGCGCATGCGCAGCCGGAATCCGTGCGTCTTGGCGCGGCGCCGGTTGTTGGGCTGATACGTACGCTTGCTCACCAGGTCTCCGAAATGTTGCCGGCCCGCCGTACGCAGGCATGTATTGACGGTGGTTGCGCGGTGGTGCTGATCGTCGTTCGGAACGCTTCGCCGCCACCACGGACATGCAGTGGGCGAGGGCACACTCGGGACACACGGTACCGCAGAATGCCGACTCCACACTCATGCACACCGTGGCGCCGAGCAGCAGCCAACAGACCACCGTATCCCCGCAGTGGCTGCGCTTGTGAGTGCCACGCGGGCGCTGTTAGCGTCGCCGCTCATACCCCGCCAGGATCGGGACACCCGCGAGGGACCCGGCCGGCACCGAACACGGCACAGGAACACCCGCACAGAACGACCGCGCAATGGAGCCGTGCGGCACGGACCGGCTCGACTGCAACGCTGTGGACTGGCCTGTGGATGGATCACTCCGCAGCGCGACGACCGGTAGGCGAGCCGAGCCTCACCGGCCGCGGTCAGAACGAGGAAAGTGAGCGCCCGTGCCCGATGAGCCCACGGAGCTGGAGCAACTCTGGCCGGCGGCTCTGCGGCGGCTCGGCCGGATGGACCTCACGGCCCAGCAGCGGGCCTTCCTGTCCCTGACCAAACCGCTCGGCATGCTCGAGGACACCGCATTGTTGGCTGCCCCCAACGACTACACGCACAGCGTGCTGGAGTCACAGCTCCGTCCGCGGCTGTCCGACGCGCTCTCCGCCGAGCTCGGGCGGCCAATCAGGATCGCGGTGTCGGTCGATCCGGCGGCGACCGAGGGCCTGCCCGAGGCGTACGCCGTCCGGGCGCTGGATCCTGATCTGGACGATCACTCACCCGAGGACAACGACTACCGTACGTATCCGATCGAGGACGATGTAGCTGTGGACTCCGTTGTGGATATCTTCGCCGAACGGCGTACCGACAAGGCACCGCAGCCGTCCCGACTCAATCCGAAGTACATCTTCGAGTCCTTCGTGATCGGCTCCAGCAACCGGTTCGCGCACGCGGCCGCGGTCGCGGTGGCCGAGGCGCCGGCCAAGGCCTACAACCCGCTGTTCATCTACGGCGACTCGGGGCTGGGCAAGACCCACCTGCTGCACGCGATCGGGCACTACGGGTACCGGCTCTTCCCGCACGTCCGGGTCCGCTACGTCTCCACCGAGGAGTTCACCAACGACTTCATCAACCTGGTGCACTCCGGGCGGGCCGAGGCCTTCCGCCGCCGCTACCGCGACGTCGACATCCTGCTGATCGACGACATCCAGTTCCTGGAGCGGGCTGAGCGGACCCAGGAGGAGTTCTTCCACACCTTCAACACGCTGCACAACGACAACAAGCAGATCGTGATCACCTGCGACCGACCGCCCAAGCAACTCACCACGCTCGAGGACCGGCTGCGGACCCGCTTCGAGTGGGGGCTGATCACCGACGTCCAGGCTCCCGACCTGGAGACCCGGATCGCGATCCTGCGCAAGAAGGCGCAGCTGGAGAGCCTGCGGGTTCCGCCCGACGTGCTGGAGTACATCGCCAGCAAGATCCAGACCAACATCCGCGAGCTCGAGGGCGCGCTGATCCGGATCAACGCCTTCGCCAGCCTGAACATGCAGACCGTCGACCTGGCGCTGGCCGAGATCGTGCTGCAGGCCCTGCTGCCGGACTCCCAGTCCTCGGAGATCGACTCCGCCACGATCATGGCGGTCACCGCCGAGTACTTCGCGATCTCCCTCGAGGACCTCACCTCGCACTCGCGCAGCCGCAACCTGGTCAACGCCCGGCAGATCGCGATGTACCTCTGCCGCGAGCTCACCGAGCTGTCGTTGCCCAGCATCGGCAAGCAGTTCGGCGGCAAGGACCACACCACCGTCATGCACGCGGTGAAGAAGATCAGCGCCCTGATGGCCGAGCGCCGGCACATCTACAACCAGGTCACCGAGCTCACCGCCCGGATCAAGAACCGCGGCCCCCGATGAGCCCTCCTGTCCTCGGCCGGTACGCCGACGCGCGCCCTGTCGGTCCCGTGCGCCAGACTGCGATCGACCACATCGCGCCGGCCCGATCGGTGAGTGCACAGCCTGGGGAGAAAACTGTGGAAACAAGGGCCCGGTGCGGTGGACACCCGAGCCGGTACCTCGCCGTCCACCGCCGGCTCGTGTCATCCCGAGCCTCATCCCCCACCGGCGCACAGCCCCGGCGGGTCGCTGACCTGCGCACCAGCCCGTTTTCCACAGAGTGCACAGCAGTGATGACGACGATGACAGGTACTTCCAGAAGGATGACTCCACTACATCTGGGCCGAGCCATGCTGGGGACGGCGCCTCGCACCGCGACGCTGGGCTCCGTCCGGACGACGACCACGACACCGACGAGCAGGACCGACGAGGAGCGCCAGGCATGAAGTTCAGGGTCGAACGCGAGGTGCTGTCCGAAGCGGTGGCCTGGACCGCCCGCAGCCTGCCGTCGCGGCCGCCGGTGCCGGTGCTGGCCGGAATCCTGCTGGACGTGACCGGTGAGTCCCTGCGGTTGAGCGGCTTCGACTACGAGGTGTCCACCCAGGCCACCATCGACGTGCACGCGCAGAGCGCCGGACGGGCGCTGGTCTCCGGCCGGCTGCTC
>JBGSWT010000523.1:0-3465 GCA_041751815.1 Pseudonocardiaceae bacterium | reverse complement strand
AGCACCTGATCGACCCGGACACCGGGCTGGTCTTCGACGGGGCACGGGTGAATCCGGATGGCTCAGTACGCACCGTCGAGCGGACCTTTTACAGCTACTGCCAGGGTGTGCTGCTCGGAGCCTGCGTCGAGCTGGGCACGGCCACCGGCGCGCCGCGCTGGTTCGCACAGGCCGACCGAACGGTCAGCGCGGTGGCTGAGCACCTCACCGACGGCGGTGTCTTGCGTGGGCACGGCGGAGGCGACGGTGGGTTGTTCACCGGCATCCTGGCCCGCTACCTGGCGCTGGCCGCTGCCACTGTTCCGTCCGGCGGTACTGCGGCGCGTCTGGTGCTGGATTCCGCCGAGGCCGCGTGGACCAACCGGATCATCGCCGACGGCGGGCCGGTGTTCGGTCCGCAGTGGACAGTCCCGGCCCAGCCGCCCCGACCGGGCCTGGCTGAGAATGACCTGTCGGTGCAGCTGTCCGGCTGGATGCTGCTCGAGGCCGCCGCCGTGGTCTCTCACCGGCGCGGACTAGGCTGACCAGCCATGATCGACCTCAAGATGCTGCGGGAGGACTCCGACCGGGTACGCGCCTCGCAGCGCGCCCGCGGCGAGGATGAGACTGTCGTCGATGCGCTGGTCGCTGCCGACGAGCGGCGCCGCAAGGCCATTGCCGCCGCCGACTCGTTACGCGCCGAGCACAAAGCGCTGGGCAAGCAGGTCGGCCGGGCGCGCGGTGCCGAGCGTGATGAGCTGCTTGCGCACGCCAAGCAGCTCGCAGCTGACGTCAAACTCGCCGAAGCCGAGCAGGCCGGCGCCGAGGAGACGATGCTGTCCGCGCACCGCACGGTGCCCAATCTGGTGATCGACGGGGTCCCCGCCGGGGGGGAGGACGACTACGTCGTGCTCAAGCACGTCGGGGCGCCACCGGAGTGGGATTTCGATCCGCGCGACCATCTCGAACTCGGCACCGCTTTGGGCTTGTTTGACACCGAGCGTGGCGCGAAGGTCTCCGGGTCCCGGTTCTACTTCCTCACCGGGCTTGGCGCGCAGCTTCAGCTCGGCCTGCTGCAGCTGGCCGCGTCGCAGGCCGTGGCGTCCGGCTTCACCCTGATGATCCCGCCGGTACTGGTCCGTCCGGAGATCATGGATGGGACCGGGTTCCTCGGAGCGCACGCGGCCGAGGTGTACCGGTTGCGCGACGACGACCTCTACCTGGTGGGAACCTCTGAGGTGCCGCTGGCCGGTTACCACGCCGAGGAGATCATCGACTTGTCCGGCGGGCCGTTGCGTTACGCCGGCTGGTCGTCCTGCTTCCGCCGGGAGGCCGGTTCCTACGGCAAGGACACCCGCGGCATCATCCGGGTGCACCAGTTCGACAAGGTCGAGATGTTCGTCTACTGCCAGCCCCAGTGCGCTGAGACCGAGCATCAACGGCTGCTGGCCTGGGAGGAGCAGATGCTCGCCGCGATCGAGGTGCCCTACCGGGTGATCGACGTGGCGGCCGGTGACCTCGGTAGCTCGGCGGCGCGCAAGTTCGACTGCGAGGCCTGGCTGCCGTCCCAGCATGCCTACCGCGAGCTGACCTCCACCTCGAACTGCACCACCTTCCAGGCCCGCCGGCTGGGTACCCGGTACCGCGACCCCAGTGACCCAGCCGGGCGCCCCCAGGTTGCGGCGACTCTCAACGGCACGCTGGCCACCACTCGGTGGATCGTCGCCATCCTGGAGAACCACCAGCAGCCCGACGGTTCGGTGCGGGTTCCCGAGGCACTGCGGCCCGCGCTGGGCGGCATCGAGTTGATCACCGCTGGCTGAGCCGGCAATCGGATCACCGCTGGCTGACGTGCACCAGCGGTGGACACACCGTGCAGGACGGCACGACACACCGGGCAGGAAAGGGCGACACACCGGGCGTGGGAGGTGGACACGCCGGGAAACGTAGGGTCGAGTTTATGCAGAGGCCCCGGTTGGTTGCGTCGGACGTGGACGGCACCTTGTTGGATCCTACCGACCGGATCTCCGAACGCACCCGGGCCGCGGTTCATCGGGTGCTGGCTGCCGGCGTACCTTTTGTGCTGGTCACCGGCCGGCCACCGCGGTGGATCCCGCCGATCGTCGAGCAGCTCGGACATGCTGGCTACGCGGTGTGCGCCAACGGCGCGGTGCTCTACGACGCCGCGACTGACCGCATCAGGTACTCGGCGACCCTGAACCCACTGCAGCTGCGGGACGCGGCGAACGTGGTGGCGACCGCGCTGCCGGGCGCGAAGCTTGCCGTTGAGCTGCCGACCGGCAGTGCCACGCTCAACGGGCTCGACGACTTCCTGGCCGAACCGGACTACACCCATCCCTGGCCCGGTGCGGATTCCGCGCCCGCACCGCGCGACGTGCTGCTCGGCCGACCCGCGATCAAACTGCTGGTCCGCCAACCGGATGCGAGCAGTGACGTGATGGCCGCCGCGGTCCGCGAGATCCTCGGTGCTGGACGTGGGGCACCCTTGAACGTCACGTTCTCCACCGGCCACGGCCTGATCGAGATCTCCGCGCCCGGCGTCACCAAGGGCACCGGGCTGGCCCGGTTGGCCAGCGAGCTGGAGGTTGCGCCAGCTGATGTACTGGCCTTGGGTGACATGCCCAACGACCTGTCGATGCTGCAGTGGGCCGGCTGCGGGGTGGCGATGGCCAACGCCCATCCCGCTGTACTCGACTGCGCCGACGAGATTACCGCGCCCAACTCCGAGGACGGTCTCGCGCTCATCCTTGAAAGGTGGTTCTGATCTCTCAGCGGCCTTCCCGGCCGCGGTGTGGCCTCCACCCCAACTGATGGAGTCGAGGCCACACCGACTACCTGCAGATCAGCAAATTGCCGATACGGCTCTAGCAGTCGTCGTGGTCCTTGTCGTGCTTGTCGTGCTTGTCGTGGTCGTGCTTGTCGTGGTGGTGGTGCTTCTTGTGGTCCCAGAAGTCGCGGTGGTACTTCTTGTACCAGTAATCGTGGTCGTCCTTGCCGTAGCCAGACTGGAAAATCCCCGCGATACTCATACATCCCCCTCTATCGTCTTTCCTGGGGAACCTCTGTTCCCAGGAAGAACCGAATATTTCTTCCCGCTCGCGACAGTTGATGGAGTAGCAATTCCCCCATGTCCCTCCGAAGCGGCCTTTCCTTTACCAAGGTGCTCCAGGCACCTCCGCGGTCAACCAAACGGTCGATCTGGTTTGACCGCGACCCCGACGCAATCAGTCGTACACGTGATCATCACTCTGTGTCAACACACGCTATGAATGTTACAAAGAGCTACTGTTAGTGAGCGCTATGTAACAGCACGGCATATCAATCCGCGTACGCGTCTAGTAGAGATGAGCTGGTGATTCCCGCCGACGCCGGCAGAAGCCAGGGATCGTCGGGGCGGTGGCGCGCCTCGCGGCCGGAGGGCACGGCGTCACGGTGTGCGACGGTGCGACGTGCCAGCCAGGCGCG
>JBGSWT010000522.1:0-5382 GCA_041751815.1 Pseudonocardiaceae bacterium | reverse complement strand
GCCGTGCGGCGGCACAGCCAGCCGCCGCCCACCAGCCACCCCCGCCACGATCCGGACCACGGTGCCCATGATGGCGCCGGCAGAAATGGCTGAGACACCGGCATGACTGCTTGTTCTGCTTTGGTGACGCAGTTCCACCATGCTGACGGTGTCAAGGCCAGCCAGTGAGAAGGCTCAGAAGAGGTGGAGCATGGACCGCCGCGCGTTCCTCGTCACCGGAGCGGCCACGCTGGCCGCATGTTCGTCGCCGAACACCGCTGGCCCGGCACCGGTCCGCGTGGCGGGTCCCGCCGAGGCCGTGCCCGATTGGGAATGGGTACGAGCACAGTTCGATCTCGCACCCGACCACGTCCATATGAGCGGTTTCTCCATCTCTTCCCACCCACGCAGCGTCCGGGAAGAGATCGAGCGGCACCGGCGGGCGATCGACCGGAATCCCTTCCTGGCCGTCGAGCACGGCCTGGTCGACATGCCGGCCAAGATTGCGACATCGGCCGCCGAATACCTGGAAGGGCGTCCCCAGGAAGTTGCGCTTACGGACAGCACCACCATGGGGTTGTCGTTGATCTACCGCGGCCTGCCGCTACGCGCCGGGCAGGAGGTGCTCACCACCTCGCACGACCACTACTCCCAGCATGAGTCCATCCGCCTGGCCACCAGCCGTGCTGGAGCAACCATGCGCAAGGTCACCCTCTACGACGAACCGGCAGCCGCAACCGAGGGCGAGATCGTCGATCGCCTGCGCCGCGCGCTGCAGCCACAGACTCGCGTGGTCGGAGTCACCTGGGTGCATTCGAGCACGGGCGTCAAGCTGCCGCTGCGCGCGATCGCCGCCGCACTAGCCGAGCACAACGCGAGCCGATCGCAGACGGAATCCGCGCTGCTGGTGGTAGACGGCGTGCACGGGTTCGGCGTGGAAGACGAGGCGGTCGCCGCCATCGGGCTCGATTTCTTCGCCGCCGGCACGCACAAATGGATGCTGGGACCGCGCGGCACAGGCATCATCTGGGGACGTGAGGAGCACTGGGCCGACGTGCAGCCCACAATCCCCGCCTTCCAGCAGGAGCCGTACGTCGCCTGGATGCGGGACCAGCCTCCGGGTTCGACGCGCGCCACCTGGGTCACGCCCGGCGGCTTCAAAGCCTACGAACACTTATGGGCGCTGCCGGCCGCGTTCGCATTCCACGGCCAGCTCGGCCGCACCCGCGTGGCCGAGCGCATCCATCAACTCAACACCCAGTGCAAAGATGGACTGGCCGCCATGAGGCACGTTCGGCTGCACACGCCGCGAAATCCGCAGCTGTCCTCGGGGCTCGTCTGCTTCGAGGTGGACACAATGACTCCCGAAGCCGCCGTGGCCCGCTTGCTGGAGCGGCGCGTGGTGGCCTCCGCGTCGCCTTATGCCAAGTCCTACATCCGGTTGGCACCGAGCCTGGTCAACTCGCCGGCCGACGTCGACGCGGCCCTGACCGCCGTGCGATCGCTCGCCCGTGGCTGATCGGCGCACCAGCGGGCCTCGCCGCAAGTTGGTAGTCGAAAGGAGCAGCGGAGAGGGAGGTTGGTGGTACTTGAAGGGCGACCAACTGCTCACGAGGAGTGCAACTCCAAGATCAGGTCGCCGCCTTCCACCTGCTGGACGGTTTTGATGGCCAGGCGGGCCACCGTGCCGTCCTTGGGCGCGGTGATGCCGGCTTCCATCTTCATCGCTTCGATGGTGGCCACTGGCTGACCGGCAGACACGGTGTCGCCTTCGGACACCTGCAGGGTGACCACCCCGGCGAACGGCGCCGACACATGGTTGCCGTCGGATCTGTCGGCCTTCTCGGCAACCGGGATCTCCGAGGCGATGGAGTGATCCCGGATCTGCAGTGGCCGCAGCTGCCCGTTGAGCGTGCACATCACGGTGCGCATACCGCGCTCGTCGGCATCGCCGATCGCGTGAAGCTGGATCAGCAGTCGCACTCCCGGCTCGAGATCCACGGCGTGCTCCTGGCCGGGGCGCAGCCCGTAGAAGAACTCCTTGCTGGGCAGTACCGAGGTATCCCCGTAGGACGCTCGATGCTCCTCGAATTCAGCCGTGGGGCCGGCGAACAGCAGCCGGTTGAGGGTGCGCGCCCGGTCCTCGCCAAGACCCTTTCGGTCCTCGGCGGACAGCTCCGCGATCCCCTTGGGATCGCTGCGGCCCTTCAGCGCCTTGCCCCGTAGAGGTTCGGGCCAACCGCCCGGGGGATCACCGAGTTCACCGTGCAGGAATCCGATCACCGAGTCGGGGATGTCGAACCGAGCGGGATCGGCCTCGAAGTCCTTCGGCTCGACACCGGCACCGACCAGGTGTAGCGCCAGATCCCCGACGACCTTGGAGGACGGGGTTACCTTCACCAGCCGCCCGAGCATCCGGTCGGCGGCGGCGTAGGCCTCCTCGATCTGCTCGAACTTGTCCGCCAAGCCCAGCGCCACCGCCTGCTGGCGCAGGTTGGACAGCTGGCCACCGGGAATCTCATGGTGGTAGACCCGTCCGGTTGGCGAGGCCAGGCCGGATTCGAAGGGCGCGTAAACCTTGCGCACCAGCTCCCAGTAGGGCTCCAGGTCGCAGACCGCCTGCAGGTCCAGCCCGGTGCTGCGTTCGGTGTGGTCGGTGGCGGCGACCAGCGCGGACAGCGACGGCTGCGAGGTGGTCCCTGCCATGGACGCGGTGGCGGCGTCTACCGCGTCCGCTCCGGCGTCGATCGCGGCGAGCAGGGTGGCCAGCTGCCCACCTGGCGTGTCATGAGTGTGCAGGTGCACCGGGAGATCGAACCGGCTGCGCAGCGCTGTCACCAGCGTCCGGGCCGCGGGGGGTCGTAACAGGCCGGCCATGTCCTTGATGGCCAGCACATGCGCACCGGCCGCGACGATCTGCTCGGCCAGCCGCAGGTAGTAGTCCAACGTGTACAGCTTCTCCGCCGGATCGGACAGATCAGCGGTGTAGCACAGCGCCACCTCGGCGATGGCCTGGCCGGTCTCGCGCACCGTGTCGATCGCCGGGCGCATCTGGGAGACGTCGTTGAGCGCGTCGAAGATGCGGAAGATGTCCAGACCGGTCTCGACGGCCTGCTCGACGAAGGCCGCGGTCACCTCGGTCGGGTAGGGCGTGTAGCCGACGGTGTTGCGCCCGCGCAGCAGCATCTGCAGGCACAGGTTGGGCACCGCCTCGCGCAATGCGGCCAGTCGCTCCCAGGGGTCCTCGGCGAGGAAGCGCAGCGCCACGTCGTAGGTCGCACCACCCCAGCACTCCAACGACAGCAGTTGCGAGGTCATCCGGGCCACGTAGGGCGCCACGGCGATGAGGTCCTTGGTGCGCACCCGGGTCGCGAGCAGGGACTGGTGGGCATCGCGAAAGGTGGTGTCGGTGACGCCGACGCTGTCACGGGTCCGCAACCAGCGCGCGAAGCCCTCCGGACCCAGCGCGAGGAGCTGGTGGCGGGATCCGGTAGGCGGTGGCGCGTCCAGATCGATCGCGGGGAGCTTGAGCATCGGGTCGACCAGGTCCGGGGGCTCGCCATGCGGCCGATTCACTGTCATGTCGCTGAGGTAGGTCAGCAACCGAGTGCCACGGTCGGCGGACTGGCGCGCGGTCAGCAGGTACGGCCGTTGCTCGATGAACGAGGTGGTGACCTTGCCCAGCTGGAGGTCCGGCTCGTCGAGCAGCGCAAGAAGGAACGGGATGTTCGTGTGTACCCCGCGGATCCGGAACTCGGCGATCGCCCGGCGCGCCCGGAGTACGGCAGATCCGAGATCCCGTCCCCGGCACGTCACCTTGACCAGCAAGGAGTCGAAATGTGGGCCGATCTGCGCACCGGGGTACACGGTACCGCCGTCCAGCCGGACTCCGGCGCCACTGGCGGAGCGGTACGCGGTGACCGTCCCGATGTCCGGACGGAAGTCGTTGGCCGGGTCCTCGGTGGTGATCCGGCATTGCAGCGCGGCGCCGTGCGGCGCGATCGCATTCTGGGACAACCCGAGGTCGGCCAGCGTCTCCCCCGCTGCGATTCGCAGTTGGGCCGCGACCAGGTCGACATCGGTGATCTCCTCGGTCACGGTGTGCTCGACTTGGATGCGCGGGTTCATCTCGATGAATACGTGGTTGCCCGCGCGGTCGACGAGGAACTCCACGGTGCCCGCGTTGACGTATCCGATCTGCCGGGCGAAGGTCACCGCGTCGGCGCAGATTCGCGCCCGCAGATCGGGGTCCAGGTTCGGCGCGGGGGCGATCTCCACGACCTTCTGGTGGCGCCGCTGCACCGAGCAGTCCCGCTCATAGAGGTGGATCACCTCGCCGGGCGAATCGGCGAGGACCTGCACCTCGATGTGCCGGGGGTCGATGACGGCCCGCTCCAGGAACACGGTCGGGTCACCGAACGTCGACTCAGCCTCACGGGAGGCGGCCTCCAACGCATCACGCAGGCCGCGGGGCGAGGTGACCCTGCGCATGCCACGTCCGCCGCCGCCGGCAATGGCCTTGACGAAGATCGGGAACTCGATTCCGTCCGCGGCCGCCATGAGTTCGTCGATGTCGGCGGACGGGGCACCGGACTGCAACACCGGAACTCCAGCGTCGCGCGCCGCGGCAACCGCCCGTGACTTGTTACCCGCCAGCGCCAGCACCGCAGGTGGCGGCCCGACGAAGGTAATACCAGCCTGCTGGCAGGCCGTGGCCAGCTTCGGGTTCTCCGACAGGAAGCCGTAACCGGGATAGACAGCGTCGGCCCCGGCACGCTGGGCGGCCCGGAGGATCTCCTCCACCGAGAGATAGGCACGGACCGGATGCCCCTTCTCACCGATCTCGTAGGCCTCGTTGGCCTTGAGCCGGTGTTCGGAGTTGCGATCCTCGTGGGGGAACACCGCGACCGTCTGGCAACCCAGTTCGTAGGCGGCACGGAACGCCCGGATCGCGATCTCCCCGCGGTTGGCGACCAGCACCTTGTTGAACACGTGCCAGCTCCCTTCCACCCGACCGGTCGACCGGGATCGGTTACCTGGTCCATCACCTGGATCATCCCAGGTGATGCCCGCCGCCGGGGGATGCTGGAATCGGCTGGGCGCGACGGCTCTCCCACACGAGGGCCAGAAGGGGTATCAAGGAGGGGGCAACGGGGAAAGGACGCGGCCATGGGCAGAGTGCCGTACCACCATCACCACCGCTGGAGTCTGGCACGGCGGCCGTTCGGTTCGCTCCTGGTTCTGTTGTGCGCGGCGGGCCTGGCCAGCGCTGGTCTGATCGCCGTGGCGCTGGTAGCCATGCTGTTCACCGTCGTGCCGCTGATGCTGGCAGCAGTGGGTGCGGTCACCGTCGCGCGGCACGTGCACCGCCACCGCACAAGCTCGCGGAAGGACCCGGCGATG
>JBGSWT010000521.1:0-3462 GCA_041751815.1 Pseudonocardiaceae bacterium | reverse complement strand
CGACCTGCACCCCGGGAGGTTGCCGATCGACCTCGTCACGGCGCTGGAGGAAGTAGGCACCGAGGGCGCCGGCGAGGGTGGCGAAGACACCCACGGAGTAGACCCCAAGGAGGACCTCCACGAGGCGGGAAGCGGTACCCGCGGCCGACAGCGGCTCACCCGTCGTGGTGCCCAGGGCGACATCGTGAAGAGCCGTTCCGTAGTCGTCGTAGGCGCCCGTGATGTACAGGATCTGACTGACGGACAACACGACAACAAGGGTCACCACCGAGAGCCAGGTCACCCGCCCCGACAACAACCGGCCGGCAGAGCGCGAACTGCGAAGGGCGGCGGACACGACACCACCTACCCGGGCCACCCGCAGCACGCGCACCAGAGTGATCGCCCGCAGGAACCGGAGGAACGGCACGGCGAGGAAGAGAGCCTGCCACCAGTTACGCCGGTGATCACGCGCGATGACCGCCCGCAGGGCGAACCCGGCCACGAACTCCGCCCACAGCACCCAGCCCACGATCGACAACGCCGCGACGAGTGCGGGATCCTGCGCCAGGTTCTGGGCGAGGACGAGGAGGACCAACAGGAGGCCCAGGACGCTCAATGGCGTGTCCAGTCGGCGCGCCGCCACCTCCGCCCGTGACAGTCGGTCCTCAGACGCCGCCGTGGGGGACACGCAATGAGGGTAGACGGGCACATCACTACCCTCACCACACCCCAATGGCTCTCACCTCACCCAGTGACGGCCGCAGAGCGGACCCCGCGTGGGACAGGCCCACGTTCGCCGTGCTCGGTCGGGGCCATGTGGGAGACAGGGAGGTCGGTCCAGCTGGTTGGCGATCTCAGTGCTTGCTTGTGCCCGCTTGTACGCCGACGTCAGCACGAAGTAGATCTGACGTATCGACGAGGGGGCCAGCGGCTGGCACATGTGGGTTCCTCACACCGACGATCGCTGCTGTATGGGTCGGCGGACCGGTGTATTGGCTTCGTTGAGCCCCGTGGCTTGCACCGCGCACGACACCGGCGCAGCTCTGCCTCAAGGGACTCCAGCAGCTCGGCGTCGACCTTGCTGACCTGAAGGGCCCCAGCGTGGGCCGGATGTGACGGTTGATGTACCCGACGTAGAAGACGCGCGTGGTCTTCTCGACGTCGAGGACTTCGAGGTAGCGGCCCATCGGTTGATCGACCGTCGCCTTGGTGCCGGGGCTCCGCCGCTCGTCGACCTGGCTCAGCAACCTCGTCCGCACTTCGTGTCATGGACCGTGTCGCGCGCGGCCAGGCCACGTAACTGCTGCTCAGACGGTGCCCTCGGCCAGATTCGAACTGGCGACACACGGTTTAGAAAGTATCACGGACTAGACGCTGTGCTGGATGGCGTTTGGCCTGCTGCCATGGCTGAGCGTGACGAGCGTCAGCGCGTGATTTATGTGCTCCATCTCACCATCCGGTGAGCAAGGATGGAGCCTGTTTCAGACCGTCATCACGCACTGCGACCGGATACCCGTCCGGGATGGGGGTAGGGCTAGGCGGTAGCGGGGGCTTGCAGAGTCACGGCGCGCTCGGTTTTGGTGCAGCCTCCTCTGGCAAACTATTCATGTCGAGTAGTCCCAGAAGCAACGACGGCGCTCCATCTCCCATAGTGCCTGGCAAGGTCATACCAACAAACCCTCCTGGCGATGCTCGCGCCCAAAGCTGTGCATGATGTTCGGTCGCTATGCGGCGTTCTGGAAAGTTTAGATTCTTAATGAGCACGTGACACACGGCTAGGCGGTTATCCGCCGCCCCGACCGGCATGGTAAAAAGGGGCTGCACCGGAACGGATGCCAAGGTTTCGCTCACGACATCTCGCGTGATCAGAAACAACCGAATGGCCGCAACATTCTCCTCGTCGTCTGCTATCTGCACTCCGACTGTGTTCGTTTCCAGTTCATTGGGCGGTGCGTCTGGATAACGAATCAGCGCCGAAGGGACCAAAAGCCATAAGGCAGGTGTGACGCCGGCGACGATTTCAGAAGGTCTATCCCATTCCTTCAAAGTTGTTTTGGCTTGACCTTTGACACGGTATCGAAGGGACCATTGCCCGCTGGCATGCAAGCTGATGTGAAGGCCTTGCCCAAGTGATTCCTGTTCGACAAAGATTTCGTTAGCCGTGCGGCTACCTCGGATACGAAAGGCATGAGAACGAAGTTGGCCCCGTTTGACGAACACGTGAACCACGTTAGTAGGCACGTTTGTCATCATGCCGCACGTGCAGAGCGGATAACGAGATGGCTCACGAGGTCCGTCACGAGTTGCGCGCCCGTCGGCTTGGACATCTGCTTCCACCTGGTTCCGCACGCACGGCACCCCCGGCCCGTCGTGGGCCGGGGGTGCCGTGGCGGGCGCTGGTCGGTGGGACGCCGGAGAACGAGGCGCAGGAGCCCCGACCATCGGCCTGTCCGGGGGCATGCAGACCGCATCGGACAGGTGACGTTGACGCCCTCGGACTGGTCAGGCGCCCATGCGAATGCGGACGAGGGCGGCGGGGTGTGGGAATCCGAATGCCGCGCGGGTGACCGCCCGCACCGCGACCCTGTCCGATGTGAAGAACACCGACCGGTCGGTAAGGATCTCGGCGTCGGTGCGGATGACGAACACGGAGCGGTCGGCGGGGATGCCCCACACGATCCCGGTCGGGACGGATGGGCTGGTGAGTAGCACCGTGCCGTCGATAACCCGGGTGGCGGGGCTGGTCGGGTCCGGTGACAGGAGGTTCTGCTGTGACCCGCTGGACTGCTTGATCTTGCTCAGCAGGAGGGCGTCGGCCGGGTTGGCGCACCATGCCCCGATCTCGGTGCCGAGGTCGGCGGCCTTGAACCGGGCTTCGAGGAAGGCGTCCACGCTTGTCCAGGACGTGCCCGCTGATACCACGGTGACCGTATTCGCCCCAGTGGTGGCCAGGGAACCGAGACCGGCGGGGGCGGGTGCGCTGAGGTTGCCGAAGTAGGCGGCGTCGATCTGCCGGCTGATGTCTCGGGCCAGGCTCTCACCCACCACCCGGGCGGCTTCCGGTGAACTGTCGTCCGCCAGTTCCCGAGTCACGACGGTGAGTCCGGCCACCTTCGCCGGGGTCACGGTCGTTTCAGCGAACGCGGCGTCCGATGGGGTGATCTCGGCGCCTTCGGCCACCCACTGGGCCGTGGCGTCGGCGGTGATCCGCGGTATCCGGAACGACTTGGACTCGATCTGCACGATCCGCGACACCTGCGCGGCCACGCTCTGAGCGAGGACGGGTTGAACGAGGAGTTCGTCTACGAGTTCGGGGCGCAGGATCGCCGCGCCGGTAACGGTGGTGAGGGCCATGACGTGACGCCTTCCGGGGCCAGGAGGGCGCGACACCGGTCGTGGCGTCGCGGTGATCCTCCGGCGGCCACGGGCCTCACCGGGTGCCCCACGGGGGCAGCGGTGCCGGCAGGGCGCCCACGGGGC
>JBGSWT010000520.1:0-2572 GCA_041751815.1 Pseudonocardiaceae bacterium | reverse complement strand
GCACCAAGCGGGGCGTGCTGTCCTACGCCGCCCGCGACATCGGCGAGCGGCTCTCGGCACGGGCGCTGGTGGCGTTCACCCAGTCCGGCGACACCATGCGCAGGCTGGCCCGGCTGCACACCCGGCTGCCGCTGCTCGCGTTCACCCCGACACCCGAGGTACGCAACCAGCTCGCGATGAGCTGGGGGGTCGAGACCTTCCTCGTGGACAGCGTGGAGGCCACCGACGCGATGGTCCGTCAGGTGGACCAGGCGATGCTCGCGATCGAGCGGTTCCAGCCCGGCGACCTCGTCGTGATCGTGGCCGGTTCCCCGCCCGGCACCGTCGGCTCCACCAACCTCATCCGGGTGCACCGCCTGGGCGAGGAGGATCACGCCTGAACGGCCGTTTCGGACGCAACTCACGAGCCGCCACCTTGGCCACAACCCGTCGGTCAGGGTTCGAGGTTCCGCTGCAGGTGGTCGAGTTCGGCGTTGCGGGCTTGGCGGGCGTGGTCGGGGTCGCGTAGCCCGTGGGCTTCGTCGGGAAAGGTGATCAGGGTGGCGCGAGTGCCCAGCATGTCAGCGAGCCGGGCTGCGTGGGCCGGTGGCGTGACGGTGTCCCGTCCACCGTGGATGATCAGTACAGGTGCGGTGCCGGCGGGCACGTGGTCGAGCACCGAGCGCTGGGGGATGGGTTCGTGCTCGGTGGGTGGTGCGATCAGCAGCTCGGTGTGGTGTGCCTGGAACTTCGGTGCTGATCGCCGCCAGGTGGCTGGATCGACGATCGCGTGCCGGACGGCAGCGGTGGTGAAGGTGTCGGTGGTGGCGACTGCGCGAAGGGCGGTGTACCCGCCGGCGCTGGATCCGCAGATGGCCACGCGCTGCGGGTCGGCGCGTCCCGTTGTGGTGAGACGGTGGACGGCGTCGACGCAGTCGGAGACGTCGAGCACGCCCCAGCGTCCGCGTAGGGCGTTGCGGTAGGCGCGGCCGTAGCCGGTGCTTCCGCGGTAGTCCACGTCGAGCACCGCGAATCCGTGGGTGGTGAAGAACGTGACCCAGTGGTCTAGCCGCAGCTGGGCGTTGGCGGTGGGGCCCGGGTGGGCACGCACGAGCAGCGGGGGTCTGGACTGAGCGGGTCTGCCCGAGGGATCGGCTGGGTAGAACACCGCGTGTGCGTGCGCGCCGTCGCGAGTCGGGAAACCGATGATCTCGGGCTGGGCGGTGGTGCTGGTCTGCAGCGAGCGGGAACCCCGGGTGAGCTCCTGGATCCGTGCGGTGCTCGGATGGACGAGGGCCACGGTCGGGGCTTGTGTCGGGGAGGCGCCGATGATCGCGAGCCGGTTCCGGTCGGTCGCGAGGTAGGGCTTGAGGGTGCTGTAGGGCAGGGGAATCCGCTCCAGCGGGCGGTGGTCGTGCGAGACGCCCAGCCACATCTGGCAGCCGTGCTGGACGGTCGTGACGATTCGAGCACCGTCGAGGAACTGGTAGGTGGCGTAGCCGAGCTCCCACGGAGCCGGTCCGAGCTCGGCGTCGACGACGATGACCGGTTCGGTGTGGCCGTCGCGGTGGCGGTAGAGGTTCCACCAGCCGGTCCGGTCGGAGAGGAAGTGCAGGACGCCATCCGGGCTCCATCGGGGTTGGGTCACCGACTCCTCCGGTCCACCGGCGATCAGAGCCGGCGGGCCGAGGCCCTCGCCTTCCAGGTCCGCCACCCACAATCAGGAGCCGTCCCAGGGCATGAGTGGTCGGTTCCAGATGATCCACGCCAGCTGTGAACCGTCCGGTTTCATGCGCGGCGAGGTGTAGAAGTCCCATCCCTGGGCGATCACCCGCGGGTCCGCGGAGCCGTCGGCGGGCGCCGACACCAGCTCGTTGGTGACCTGGTGTGCGCGGTGGCGTTCCCGGACGCAGACGAGCAGACCATCGGGGCCGATCTGGATGTCGGCGTGCCGGTCCTGCCCGTGCCGGGGCTGGGGCGTGACGGGGACCAGTGCACCACCGGTGGTCCGCCAGATCCGTTGATCCTCGGCGCGGACGAACCAGACCTCGCCACCGTGGACCAGGTAGGCACCACCGCCGTACTCGTGAACCGCCGACCCGACGTGCACCTCGGGCGGCAGGACATCGCCACGGCAGCCGTCGCTCCAGCGGACGAGCACGTCACCGTCGCGTCGTCCCTCCACCCAGTACACCGCCGCATCGGCGGCGCTGAGCCCGTCCAGCGCGAGGTCACCCACCTGCACCCCGCCCTTCTCCGTCTGCACAGGTTGCTCTCCGGTCCGCACGACGGACCGCGAGCGCGGATGCCGTACCCGAGACCGACGATCCGTCGGCGTCATGAGCGTCTCCGACCCCACGATGCCGATCTGCGTGCTGATCACCGAACGCGGTTACGGCGACCTCAGCATCGAACACCCCTACGACACCGCGCCACCGATCCGGGACGTGATTCCGCACCGTGACCGATCACAGGACCACCACCGAGCATCATCGCACCGACCACCGATTCGGCTGTCGCTGACGCGGGATGTCGGCCCGGGTGGTAAGCGGCCTGCGTTTTCTTGTCGCCGACGTGACCCGGCCGGAGCCAC
>JBGSWT010000519.1:0-1779 GCA_041751815.1 Pseudonocardiaceae bacterium | reverse complement strand
GCATACGCAGACGCCCGTTCGCGCTCCCGACCCCGCGGAGGCAGAGCTAACCGAGCGGATCACGCGGTGGCTCGGACCGCCCCGACCTGTCCCGGACCCGCCCCCGCCGTACGTGCCGCGCTCGCGCGTGCCGGAGGGCTGCCCGTTCTAGTAGCGCGTCCTAATCGGACGGTCCTCCAATCCCCTCCAAATCCCCTCCAGCGGCGGGGTCTGACGGGGTTCGACGGCGTGATGCCCGGTAGCGGTCGGTGGAGCTACAAACGGCCTCTGAGCAGCGCAAACACTGCTGATTCGAGCGCGTTTCAGCTGGTCCTCGAACTGCCGACCTACGCACGGATTTCGGCTCGTAATGCGTAGGTCTGGGGTTCGACTCCCCAAGGCGGCTCCACTGGTTCCCTGCGCGCTGACCAGCGCGAATCCTGCACTGTAGATCATTAACTGGCTGAACCGTTGATCGTTTCTCGTGGGCTGTCCACATCTGTGTCCACGAGCTACCGTCGGTCGTATGGCTGCTGACCAGGACAAGAGCCGATCCCGGGGTACCATCCGGGAGCGCGGTGGTGTGTTCCAGGTGCGGGTATACGTCGGGACCGACCCCATCACGGGTGAGCGGATCGACCTCACCGGCACCGTTCCCACCCAGCGTGAGGCCGAGAAGCTCCTCACGAAGTACCTGGCCGAGAAGGACGTGCGCCGCGCGACTCGCAGCAAGGTCACGTTCGGGGCGACTCGTGCGACCGGTGGTTGGCCCATCTTGACGTCGAGGTCAAGACGGCCCACGAGTACGCGGGCTACGTCCGCCGCACCCTGCGCCCGGCGTTCGGCACGCTGTCGCTCGTCCGCCTCGACGCCCAGGCGATCGAGAGCCTCTACGCCCAGCTCCGCCGCTGCCGCCGTGCCTGCCGTCCGGGTGCCGTGCTCGTGGACCACCGGACCGGGGAAGAGCACCGGTGCGATACCCGGTGTCGTGCGCACGAGTGTCGTCCGATGGCGCCCGCGACCGTGCGGACGTTGCACGCGATCCTCAGTGGCGTTCTGCGGATGGCGCTGCGCTATGGCTGGATCTCGGTCAACCCGATGGATCAGGTGGTGAAGCCTCGGATCAGCCGTCCGCAGCCGCAACCGCCGTCGCCAGACGAGGCCGCCCGCCTCGTCCTGGCCGCGTTCGACCAAGACGACGAGTGGGGAACGCTGGTCTGGCTGACGATGGTGACCGGCATGCGCCGCAGTGAGTTGGCCGCCCTGCGCTGGCGGCACATCGACCTGGACCGGGCTACGATCGAGTTCCGGTCCGGCTACGTCGTCGTGTCGGGCGTCGCGGTACACAAGGACACGAAGACGCACCAGATGCGTCGGCTCACCCTCGACGTGGAGACCGTGACGCTACTGGTCGACCACCGGGAGCGGAGCCGCGCCCAACTGGCGGAGGGGCGGGTCGAACTGTCCGGCGAGTACTTCGTCTTCTCCGCGGACCCGGCGTTCAGCAGGCCGAGGAACCCCGACGCCATCTCGAACCGCTACAAGCGGATGGCTGGCCACCTCGGCATCGACAAGCCCACATCCACGCGCTGCGCCACTACAGCAGGGCGACGCGCAAAGTCGTTTTGTCTGGTCACGGCTGGTTTGAGGGGCACCTCAGAGGATGGTCAGGAGCAGGTGTGGGTCGTTTCTGATCCTCCGGATGGTGGCGGCGATCCTCGTGTGGCCGGCTTGTCGGATCAGGCCGATCACCAGGTTACGGAGTGTGGCCATCACCCGGAACCGGGACCCTGTCCGGAC
>JBGSWT010000518.1:0-3690 GCA_041751815.1 Pseudonocardiaceae bacterium | reverse complement strand
GGCCGTCGATCGGGGGGGTCGGCAACTGTCGCTGGGCCACGCTGGCACGCCGCGACGGCCACCCGCGCTGGCGGCTGGCCGGCTATAACGTCGGCGTAGGGGTGTGACAGGCCGTTCGGCCTGAGCAGGGTCCGATGCGGTCACCGTCTCGATGGTCGAAGCGGTCGCTGGGTGTCCTCAACCCTCATGAGGGCGTAGTCCTGTCCCCGTAACCCAACTGGGACATGACGTTGTCAAGTGGATCGAGGAGCCTGGCCATGTCTCCCCGGTCGTTCCAGATCGCTCGGCCACTGCCGTAGGAGAACCCACCGCTCTCCGGGTGCACCTCGTTCGTGTACACGCGGATACTCTGACCTGGCCCGAGCACCGTACCAGCGGGGAATGCGAAATTCTGCCCGGCATCGTCAGCGTCCAGGCGCCAGTCGGAGATGTCCGCCGACCACGAGCCACGGTTGGTGATCTCGACGTACTCGTCGGACTGTGTCCGTTTGACGGCGCCCTTGTTCTGAACGTGTGAGATCATGACATCCGGGGCGCCGAAGAAGATGCTGTCCAGAAAGTTGCCAATGCCCTGGTTTCCGCCGGCGGCAGAGATGGAGCGGAAGGCAAATCTCGTGGTCGTCTGGTCAGCCGGAACTGTGTAGGTACCCTCGTAGTGACCCCAAGCCGTGTTACCGTCCGTCATACGTCGCTGCTCAACGGTCGCTCCAGGCGCGCCAATGTCCAGCGCCATGGTGTCCTGACCCGCTCGACCGCGATGCGCCAACCGCCAGTACAGCTTCATGCTCGGAGTGGTCGGCACGTCCTGATAGAGAGTGGAGACTTGGTTCGCATTCAGCTCAGCGTGCTGCTGGCCCTCGTCAGAGGGTACACCATTAAAGCCTGACTTCCAGATCTCGATTTTGTGGTCGGTGGCGGTGGTCAGCCAGCCCGGAACCGAGTTCGCTTGTTGTTGGGAGGCATCGGGAAAAAGCTGCCAGCCAGCACTGCCGGTGAGAACGGGCTCCTCGAAGCTCCCATTGATCAACGAGTTGGCCATAGCGCAGCACTCCTTCGTAAGTGGTTTTGAGGGGGAAAAATGTTTCAGGCTTGTAATGCAGATTTCCGTCTTGTTCGTGCGGCAAATTTGATATCAACTCCACCCTCCCGCAGGGTAGGTCAACCTATAGGGAAAATCCCGACTGCTCACTGGCGGCCGCATGCTCAGGCGTGCCAGCTTACCGTGATCCGGGGAGTTGAACAAGCGTGTCGATCTCTTGGAGTCTTGTAACGTCACTGTTCGTAACTTTGTGTGTCTGTCGGGACGTGTTACGTCTCCGTCAGCCATCCGACGGTGTCAACGAAACAGCACATCCTGCAGCAGAGGGTGAAGGAGATCGTGCCGGACGGGGTGTCCGTGGCAGCCGACCGCGAGCGTGGCCAGGCTGAGGAACAGCGCCGCAGACAGGCCGCCGCGGAGCGAGGACAGCGTCCGGCGGCTGCTCGCGAACAACGGCCGGCGGGCGGTGACGGCCGAGGGTGATCGGGCGTGGGGACGCGTCAGCTCGCTGATCGCGACGAAGAAGCCCGCCGAGTACGACCAGACAGTGGCCCTACTCGGCGATCTTCGGGTGGTGGCCGCCGCGGACGAGTTCGGTCGCCGGCTCGGCGAGCTCCGGGAGACCCGCCGGCGCAAGCCGAGCCTCATCGAGCGGCTCGACCGGGCCAGGTCGCGGTAAGTCTGGCGTCGGGTTTGTTGGTGGCGGACGCTTACCCGCGCCCGTATGCATAGAGGTTATGCCGAACACCGCATAAGGCGTAGTCATTGCTGCTCGTCGATCGGGCCACGGTCCAGGGTGGTGTGCGGCCACTGCTACCCTGCGCCAGGAGGGGCCGGATGAAAGGACGGGTATGACGGAAACTGTGACATCACGGGGGTCGCGGCCAGGGCGGCAGCGGTACTGTCGCTGCGGTACGTATCTGGCGGGGGACCACGCCGAGCAGCAATGTGCCCCCTGCCAGCGGGCTGCTCGGGATACCAGGTTTGTTGCCCCTCCCGAGGTTCCGCCCGAGTTCTGGCGGGCGGAACCGCTCCGCGAGGCTTTTGCGGCCCAGCATATGGGGCGGGTGTTTCGTGCCTATCGGATGAATCCGTATCACCGGGCGGTGCACGGGCTCTCGCAGAGTCTACTCGGTCAGTGGTTGTCTTTGAGCCAGCCGCAGGTCAGCAGGATCGAGGCCGGTCCACCGATCCTCAATTTGGATACGTTGCGCCACTGGGCTCGGGTGCTGCGCGTTCCGCAGGAGTGGCTGTGGTTCGATCTCGATCTCTCGGACCGGTGTCACAAGATCTTCCGGAGTCTGGACGATGCCGACGATGCTGTCGTGTCCGCGTCACACTCGGGCGCCGCGCCAACGGCGTCGTCGCATGTTCTCCTCGATGGTTCTCCCGGTGGTAGGCTCGGCTCGCACCTGTGGTTGGCGGGGGCAGATGGTGACGAGACGGTGAGACGACGCGGATTTGTGCAGGCTGCGGCACTTGTCGGGCTCGGTGTGGGCGGTTCCGTTGCCGTCCCGGAGGGCGTTCGGCACGAGCTGAACCACTCACTCGTGGACGAGCGAGGCGCCGCAGGTGTGGACGAGTGGCAGGCGATCGCCCTCGACTATGATCAAGCCTACCTCACCGCCGCGTCGGCCGTGTTGTTGCCGGCGCTGCTCGTCGATCTTCAGGGTTTACAACTGGCGATGCAGCGGCATCCGGATGAACGGGCCCGTCGGGAACTGGTGCGGGTCGGCGCGGTGCTGGCCTCCTACACCGCACAGGTGCTGGGCGATCTGGGTGATCTCGTTGCGGCGCGGCGCTGGTGGCGAAGTGCCCGCCGCGCCGCTGATGAGATCTCCGATCCGTACACGATGTTCCGGATACGGAGCGGTGAAGTGGTCCGCGCGTGTTATGAGCGCCGTCCGATTCGAGAGAGCTTGCAACTCGTCGCCGAGACGGAGACTCGCCTGGATGGTGCACCGCCCGCGGTGTTGCCGGGGTTCTGGGCGGGGAAGGCGCAGACCTTGGCGCTCGCGGGGCGACACGGTGAGGCTGAGCAGGCCTTGGGTCGGGTGCGAGAGTGCAGCATCGGAGTTCCGCCGTCCATGGGCCACAGTGATTTTTTATGTGATTGGACCGAGGCGAACGTGCGTTACACCGAGAGCTTCGTGTACTCGCACGCGGGGAACTTCGCCGAGGCTGAACAGGCGCAGCAGGCGGCGCTCGCCTTGTATGTCCACTCGTACGACCATCTGCGCGGCCCGGCCCAGATTGAGCTACAGCGGGCGCTGTGCCTCGTGCGGAGCGGTGACATCGCGCTGGGTGCGGGTCACGCCCAGACAGTTATTACTGATTTACCGGTGATGCATCGCTGTCGTGTGGTTGCCGATCTCGGCCAGAAGGTGCTCGGTGCCATCCCGGCCAATGAACGTCGTCACAGTTCGGTCCAGGAGTATCGCGAGTGCCTCGAGTCGTCATTCCTTGGCGAGGGGCGGGTACAGTAACGCACACCGGCGGGTACGACACGGGCGTGATTTCGCGGCCGCGCCCTCGATGCGCACCCCGAGGCCGTCGCCGTGGTCGTTGCCTCGTCGTCGGTCACGTCGGCTGCGACACCGGTGCCCGGCCCGGCAAGGTCGGATGGCTGAAGCAACTGTGGCTGCTCGCAA